>CAMQYR010000043.1 GCA_947039385.1 uncultured Mycoplasma sp. | reverse complement strand
CATATCTCTTTTAGAATTAGATAAAATTGCTTTAAATGAAACAAAAAAATTAGGAGCTAAACCAGCATTTTTGGGTTACCAAGGTTTCACTGGAACTATTTGTTCTTCAGTCAATGAAGAACTAATCCACGGAATTCCTTCTGACAGAATTTTAAAAGAAGGTGATTTGGTGTCTATTGATATGGGAGTTATTTACAAGGGATATTACTCTGACTCCGCTTTTACAAAAGCGGTTGGAGTTCCCACTAAAGAAGATATTTTTTTAATCAATGTAGCAAAAGAGTCATTCAATAGAGGACTACAAGCAATTAAACCGGGAGCTAGAACTGGAGATATAGCTTTCGCGATTGGTTCATACATAAAATCACAAAACCTTTTTACTCCCGATGAGTTTAGTGGACACGGAATAGGAAGATCCCTTCATGAAGAACCTTATATTTATAATGATGGTCTAAAAGGGACGGGCGATATTTTGGAAGACAATATGGTAATTTGTATTGAACCAATGATTTTACAAAAATCAAAAAAAATCAAAATTTTAAAAGATGGTTGAACTGTAATTTCAAAAAACAAATTAAAAACAAGTCATTTTGAACAAACGGTACTTATTAAAGGTGGTAGAGGTATAATATTAACTTAACCATTGCTTTAACATACATTTATTTAAACTCTTTATTTTAATACAAAATAGAATAAATTTGATATTATTTTATATGTGAAATAATATCTTGGCATTACAGGTTATCTTGTATTTATAAGACCAAGTCTTTCTTTAAAAGGTTGTTCAATTGCTTTTAAAGAAAAAATAAAATAATTGAGAACGATTTTCAGGTAATTGTAAATTATTAAAAGTAGAAAGGAATTAATCTTTTTACATAAAAAGATTAACAAATATGGCAAATGAAGCGTTAAAAATGGTTGGAAAAGTAACACAATGTTTTTCAACAACAGAATATGAAGTTGAATGTGAAAACAACCTAAAAATAAAAGCAAGAGTATCTGGAAAAATGAGAATTCATAAAATTAGAATTTTACCTGGTGATACTGTGGATGTAGAGATTAGTCCATATGATTGAACTCAAGGAAGAATTGTTTTTAGACACAAATAATTAAGGAGAAAGATGAAAGTTAGAGCATCAGTTAAAACAATGTGTAAAGATTGTAAAATAATAAAAAGAAAGGGCGTTGTTCATGCAATTTGTATTCATCCAAAGCACAAACAAAGACAAGGTTAATTAATGGCAAGAATACTAAACGTTGAGATTCCAAATAATAAACGTGTTGTTATATCATTAACATACATTTTTGGAATTGGGAAAAATCTATCAATACAAATATTAAAAGCAGCAAAAGTTGATCAAAACATAAAAGTTGTAGATCTTACTGAAGATCAATTAAGTGCAATTAGAAAAGAAGCAAGCAAATATATTACTGAAGGCGATTTAAGAAGAGAGGTTGGAATTTCCATTAAACGTTTAATGGAAATTAAATCTTACCGTGGAATACGTCATAGAAAAGGATTGCCAGTTAGAGGACAAGTTACCAAAAAGAATGCTCGCACACGAAAAGGACCTAGAAATAGTCCAACAGGTAAGAAGAAATAAGGGGAGGATGTAATTATGGCAAAAAAAACTAAAAAAAGAGTTATTGTTAGCGGTGTTGCACACATTCATTCAACTCATCAAAACACTATAGTAACATTCGCTGATGAACAAGGAAATGTTTTTGCTTGATCATCATCAGGAGCTATTGGTTATAAAGGTACAAAGAAAAAAACGCCTTATGCAGCAGCAGCAGCAGCAGAAGAAGCTAAAAAATTTGGTTTAAAAGAAGTAGATGTTAAATTAAAA
This sequence comes from uncultured Mycoplasma sp., assembly GCA_947039385.1. GTDB lineage: Bacteria > Bacillota_I > Bacilli_A > Mycoplasmatales > Metamycoplasmataceae > UBA710. The sequence continues at coordinate 1,167 of CAMQYR010000043.1, read as the reverse complement.
GGGATAGGTCCAGGAAAAGATGCAGCTCGTAAACAAATAGAAGTTTCAGGCATTGCGATTAAAGGCATTGAAGATGTCACTCCAATTCCACATAATGGTACTAGACCACCTAAGAAAATTTTAAAGAGAAGGAGAGCATAATGTCAAAAATAACTAAAATTAACTACAGTGAAATTAAATCAAAAAAAATTTCAGATAATAATACAACATTTGTTATTCAACCTTTGGAAAGAGGTATGGCAAACACTTTGGGAACATCAATTAGAAGAATATTGCTTTCTTCTATTTATGGTGTATCTTCATTTGCAGCTAAAATTGCTGGAATATCTCATGAATATTCGCCCATTGTAGGAGTTAGTGTAGATGTTATTACATTATTATCAAACTTATCATCGATTAAATTCAAGTATAATAGTGATATTTTTCAAGATGACACAATAATTAGAATTTATTTTAAAAATGAAAAAGAGGGCGCTATTAAAGTTAGTGATTTGGATATCCCTTCAGAATTAGAACTAGTTACTAATGGAGATTTTGTAATTGCTGATGCTTCAAAAAAAGGCACACTTGAATTTGAACTATTTTTAAGAGCTGATAGAGGGTATTATGATTCTGACTTTAATAAAACAATAATTAAAGAAAGTAGTTCTAATATGAATTCTAAAATTAAATTAGGTTCTTTTATAGCCATGGATTCAAACTTTTCTCCTATTATAAGAGTTTCAACAAATGTTGAAGAATTAAATACTCCTTCATATGCGGTTCAAGAAAAATTAGAATTTACAATTGAAACAAATGGAACTATTGATGCAAAAGAAGCCCTTTCACAAGCGGGAGAGATAATGATTGCTCATATGCAAATTATTGGAAATATTGAAAACTTAGATTTAAATAATATTTTTGGTGATGATGCACCTAAAAAAGAAGATTCTAAATTTGATTCAATAACTATTGATGACTTAGATTTGACTGTTCGTTCAACTAACGGTTTAAGAAGAGCTAAAATTTTAAAAGTTTCAGAATTAGTGTCTTTGTCTGAATCAGAATTAAAAAATATTAATTCAATTGGTGAAAAATCTGTAAATGAAATTGTTGCAAAACTAGAGGAACTAAAAATTTCTTTGAATAAAGGGGATGAATAATGGCTAATCCACATCAACTTTTTAG
>CAMQYR010000042.1 GCA_947039385.1 uncultured Mycoplasma sp. | reverse complement strand
ATAACTTCTATAGATAGTAAAGGTTCAGGTATTTATCGCATAAGAGCTTTAACATCAAATGATTTGGTAAAAAAATATATAAATTTCGAAATTGAAAAAAACTTATCTTTATTGAATTCATTAATTAACAAAATAAATAAATTATCAAATCAAGAAATCAAATATTCATTTAGCGATATGAAAGATTCAAATAAATATTTACAAGACATTTATTTGCAAATAGAAAAAGCTAAAAAATCTATAAAAGAACTTTTAAAGTCTAAAAAAATATCTACAGATATAAAATTAGAACCTTATGAAATAAATGGAATAAAATTATACTTTGACAATGATATTCATAAATCTATTATTAAAAACCTAGCAGTTTCATTAAGAGAAAAATCTAACAATTCATTAGTTATTCTTACATCACGCTTTAACAATTCATCCATTTTAATTATTTCATCAAGAATCATTAATTCAAAAGAGTTTGCAAGTAAGTTGGCTTTGAATAAAAAAATTAATGGTGGTGGCAATAGTATTATTTGACAAGGAATATCTTCAGAAGTAATCAATATTGACGATATTAAAAAATTAATATAATGAAACGATTAATTGCTTTAGACTTGGGCACCAAGAAGTGCGGAGTTGCCATAACTGATCCATTGCAAATAATTTCTCAGGGTCTTGAAACGATATATTATGATGCCCAAAATTTTGAGAAAATATTGTTAAGATTAAGTGACATAAAGAAAGAATACAACAACATAGAAGCCTTTATTTTAGGGAACCCATTAATGTTAAGTGGTGATGCTTCAATTATGAGTATAATTGTTGAGAAGTTTAAAATAAAACTTGAGAATCATTTTAAATTACCTGTCATTTTATTTGATGAAAGATATACTTCTAAACAATCTACGAAAATAATGATTAAAATGAATATGACTAGAGCAAAGCAAAAACAAAACAGAGATAAATTAGCAGCGCAAATAATTTTGGAAAATTATTTAATATATAAAAAAGTATAGTAAATATCAGTTTTTTATCAAAAGTATATAATGTAAAATTTATGGTATTATTAAGAAATGAAGAATATTATTGTTGTAATTCCCGCTGGCGGATCAGGGGTTCGTTTCCAAAATAGTGAATTTAAAGAGTTAAAACCCTTTATAAATTTTTTGGGTAAAACAATGTTTGAATGAATATTATTAGGATTTAATTCCAAAATATATAATGTAAAATTTAAAATAATAATTCGAAGAGAATTTCAAAATCAATATAATAAAGAAATCAAGTATTTGGAAAATCAATATAATGTTATTTTCTACTATATTGATTTAATAACTGAAGGAACAACGGCAACAGCTTTATTTTTGTATGATGAAATAAACAATGATGATTTTTTATTACTTGCAAATTGCGATCAAATTGTTGACATTGATTTTGATGACTTTCTAAATGAACATTTATCTTCAAAAGTCGATGGATCGATGTTGGTTTTTGAAAATATTGCTAAGGATAAAAAATGATCATATGTTAAAGTAGACAATAATGATATGATACAATTTGTTAAAGCAAAAGACCCTATATCTGATTGGGCTGTAGTTGGCTGATATTGTTATACTAAAGCTTCATACTTCATAAGTTCTGGAATTAAGCAAATAATAAATTTAGATAAGGTTAATGGGGAATATTATTTATGTCCAACTTTTAATTATTTAATTAGTGAGGGAAAGCAAATAAAAGCTATTAAAATAAAAGCATCAAAAATGCATGGCATAGGCACTCCTAAAGATTTAAAAAAATATTTGAGTCAAAATACAACTAATCAATAAAAATATTTTTTTTAAATTTCTTCATTTTTTTTATTGTTTCAAACCTTCTAATGAACAGTAAATTATCATCATTTTCAATAAGAGCACGGAAACGTTTATTATTTATTATATGTTTTTTGGGAAACATTAGAAAAGCATTATTAGAATTCTCTATTTCAAACTTATTAAAAACTTTTTTATACAAATTATTAAAATATATTTCTTCCGGACCATGAATTAATAGCAATTTATTATATTCATTCTTTCTATAATCATATTCCAAAATTTTATTAATTTTCTGTTTTGATATTATTATGTTTGGTCCGATGATATTTAATTTCATTAACTCATTTTTTGAAACTTTATTAAGCGGAGATATAAAGTATTGTAAATATTTAATATTTTTTTTCTTGAAAAGTGTAAATAATAAATAATAGTTTATATATAAAAATGATCATTTAAAAAACTTTTTGTTTTTTATTTCATTGTTAATATTTTTTTTAAAATTCTTTTTTGCAACTTTTAATAATCATCACGAACCCTTAGTATAATTTTTAGGCTTTTTTAAAATTGAAATTAAATTAGAATAAAATTCTTGTCTTTCAAATATTTTTCAATAATAAGCTCATTTAGGGTATTTCATATTATTAAAATTAAATCAATTACCATTAAATGTTTCAATTTTATTCATTATGTATTGTCAATTTCGACACGGTAATGATTTGCCATCTAGAATAATTAAGTTTTCATAATCGCCAAAAATTTCATTAGCTTTTTTAATACAACATAATTCAACATCCAAAATTGAAACATCTCCTCAAAATACTTCAATTTCACTAAATAAATAGATATTTTTTTGTTGGAACAAGTTTATTTTTTTTATTTTTTCAAATTCCAAATAATCTCTTTTATTATAATGAATAATATAATTTATATTTGAATCATTAAAAAAATTTTCAAATTTATATTTAAATGTTTTATGGTCGCCAAAAACAATAAGACAAACAACAAGTTTCATTTAATTATTATATCATATATTTATTTACTAAAATAATCTAATATTAGTCTTCAATTATCATAAAATTTCTCAAGGCTTAAATTTTCAATAGCAAACTTAAAGCATTTTTCAGTTCTTATTTCATATTCTTTGGCACTCATTGCATTAATTTCAGTTAAAACTCTTTCAACTTCTCTCTTTTTATTATTTTTAATTAGGAAAGAAAAATCTTGTGTTAAAAATTGGGCTGACGCAAATGATTCAGACACTATAGATAGTACTCCACATGACAAAGTTTCCACTAAAGTAAAACCAAAACCCTCATAATTTGATAACATAACAAACCATTTATATTTTTGAATAATATTTGGTATATTAATAGGTTTTACAAAACCTTTGTATTTAATGTTTTTAGTTAATTTAATTAAGTTGATTTTTCCACTACCATAGAAATCAATTTTATTATTTTTGCCAATAGTTTTTTGGACAAATTTAACATTTTTTTGAGAATTATCAATTCTTCCTAAAAATAAAAATTTATCAGTTTTTGTAATTTTATTAGTTTGAAAATTTATCATTTCATTAATGCTATATTTTGCTAATGGCACCACAAAAGTTTTGGTGGTTTTAATTTTAAGTTCTTGAATATCTTTTTCACTAAAAACAACAATATTTTTAAAACGATTTATTGGATTTTTAAATTTAAATAATCACATTCCAAAATAAATAATTGGCGCCAAAAATTTCCCCATGATAAATTCTTGTTTATAAAATCTATAAGAAAAATGTTGAATAAAAATTCATTTTTCAGATGAATAAACATTTTTTGATCAAGGAACATTATTTATTTGATTTATAATTAAGTCATAATCTTTT
>CAMQYR010000041.1 GCA_947039385.1 uncultured Mycoplasma sp. | reverse complement strand
TGCTATCTTTTGACAACCGCTTGTAATTACCGGATCACACATGATTATTGCCATGCCAATTATGGTGTCATTTTTAACAACACATAATCCCTCTGAATTATTAATTGCTCCACAATTGGCAGCTTTAGCTCAAGCTGGAGTTTGTATTGGATTAGGTCTTAAAACTAAAAATCCTAATCAAAAACGAGTGGCATTAAACGTTTCTCCTGCCGGAATTTTTGGAATAACTGAACCAATTATATATGGAGTTACCTTGCCTAAAGGAAAACCATTTATTCTTGGGTGTGTTGCTGCTGGAATAGTTGGATTGATTTCTGGAAATTTAGGCATTGTAACAGGTGGCATGGGAGGAATGGGTTTGCTTGCTATTCCCGGTCTTATCCCAATGGATCCTAACTATCAGATTCCATTATACCCACATGAAAGCATGATTTTTAATCTTGTGGGGGGGACATTGTTGTTGTTTTTATCCATAATATTATCGGGATTATTTGGATATTTCCTTACATCTGATTATAAATCAATGCAATTAAAAACCAAAGAGACAAACAAATTAATTTTAAAATACTTAACTATTAATCAAAAAAGTGGTGAAATACATTTAAGTAATCAAGAATTAATGATAATTAAGCATAAATTAAAAACAATTTATAATACTGCCAATCAAAAAGATAAAATTAAATTGTCAAAAGAATATGAGAATATTTTAGTTAAAATTCAAAAAAATGAAATTGCAATTGTTAAAATTGAAGCTAAAGAAACCCAAATTAAACAAAAATTAGTGAAATGATCAAAAATTTATACTAAAATAAAAAACCAAAAAAGATTAGACAACGTTATAAATAAGTTTAATTCAATTAACAATGATCAAAAAAAACAAGTATATATTGATAAAAATATTGAATTAGATCAAATTAAAAACAATATATTGGTTGAGTTTAATAATAATAAAAATGAATTTTTGGCTCAAGTTAATGAAGCAATTATAGAAATTCAAAATGATTTAAACGACGATAAAATTGATAGTTTTAAATTTAATTATCAAAATGCATCTAATGCAATAGACATATATTATGATATTGTAGAATTAGAACCAAAATTTGTAACTGAAAAACGCAATATTTTCAAAAGTGGAGATTTAGCGTGAAGTTAATATGAAAATAGATAAATTAAAAAAAATACCCAATGATTTTTTATGAGGGGCATCAACAAGCGCACTTCAAGTTGAAGGTGCTTGAGATGAAGACAATAAGGGGATATCTGTTTTAGAATCACAAAGTGATAGTTTTAATTTAGTTAAAAATACCGACAAGGTGCTTGCAGATTTTAAGGTTGCATCAGACCATTATCATCATTATAAAGAAGATGTAAAATTGTTTGCTGAAATGGGTTTAAAATCATATCGTTTTTCTATTGCTTGAACAAGAATTTTTCCTGATGGTAAAACATTAAATTTAAAAGGTATTGAATTTTATCATAATTTAATTGATGAATTATTGAAATACAACATTGAACCAATTGTAACAATTTATCACTTTGATTTACCCTTAGCACTTGAGGAACAAGGCGGTTGATTTAATCGAGATTTAATTATTGAAAGTTATGTTAGTTATGCTAAAAAATTGTTTGATGAATATGGGACCAAAGTAAAATATTGACTTACAATTAATGAACAAAACACACTTATAGGTATTTCAAATATAATTTCATTGAAAAAAAAGGAATCTCAAGAATCATTTTGAAAAAGAACTGCCCAAATTAATCACAATATGTTTTTAGCATCAGCTAAAGCTACTGAATTATGTCATCAAATTTGTCCAAGTGCTAAAATTGGTCCAGCGCCTAATATTGCATTAGCATATTCTGCTACATCATCTCCAGAGGATATTATGGCAGCAAAAGATACTAATTCTATTTATTATTGATGATATTTAGATATTGCTGTTCATGGTAAATATAACAATATTGTTTGGAGATTTTTAGAAAATTTGAATGCCTTGCCAGAAATAAAAGATGGTGATATGAAAATTATTAAAGATAATAAACCTGACATTATTGCATTTAATTATTATACTACAATGACAGTCAAAGCTCTTAATGAACCATTTCCTGTTAAAGATAGCAAAGAAAGTGAATTTAATTTTTTTATTCCTAATGTTTCTCAAGTTGTTACAAATGGACATTTAGAAAAAACACCTTATAAATGAGAAGTTGATCCTATTGGATTTCGTTCCACATTGAGAGAACTTCATGATCGCTACCATTTACCATTATTAATTACTGAAAATGGATATGGTTGTGAAGATGTTTTAACAAAAGATGGCAAAATACATGATGATTATCGAATTAAATATTTAAATGATCATATTTTGCAAATGCGTAAAGCAATGTCTGAAGGAGTTAATGTTATTAGTTATAATGCTTGAAGTGCTATCGATTTAATTTCTACACATAATGGAATTAGTAAAAGATATGGTTTTATTTATGTTGATCGTGATGAAGAAGATTTAAAAGAATTAAAACGTTATCGTAAGGATAGTTTTACTTGATATCAAAAATTGATTAAAAATAATGGTAATGATATTATATAATTAATTTTTGATTATAAATCATAAATTAATTCCTAGCAAAATAAATTTGATAATTAAATGGAAAATTCAATCTATTAAATTCTTGGAATAGTTGTTAATATTTTTAACAATTTGTTTGAATTTATATGTTTTTTGATTTTGCTTTTTTGCATAAAATCTCCTTTTGAAGGAAACTAGTAATCAAATTAATCCTGCTAAAGTTATTATAATTTATGACTTATTTGGCAATATTATTAATCCTGGAATTCAATTAAGTGATGATTTAGCAATGGAAACAACTTCAGATGCTATGTATGATTCCGAACAAACAATTTTAGATAATATTTATCGTACATTGATTGTTAAAAATGATCCTAATAAAATTTATTATAAAAATGACAATGAAACATATACATTGTTAAATTTTGAAACTAATTTTATATATGAATTAGGTTATAATAATAAAACACACTATTTTTTAACTTATAAAGATGCTTGATTATATTTAAGAGACATAATCAAATTAGAATCTCAAAGAGTAAGTGTTAAGGAGAAATAAAATGAATACTAAAAAACTATTACCATTAGCATTATTACCGATTGGAATAATTCCATTAATTACCATATCGTGTAGTTCAAATGAAGAAGATGACCATTATGTGTTTGAGGCTGAAGGCCTTAAAATAGATTCTAAAGGTGTTGTTATGGGTTTTGCCGATGACAATAAAAATCTTCACAAAGGACCGCTAGAAATTAAAGAAAAATATAATGGAGTTGTTATTACAGAGATTAAATATTCTGCATTTAAGGAAGAACCAATAAAAGGATTAACTTTACCAAAAACATTAGTAAAAATAGGTGATAGTGCGTTTTATGGTATAGTTTCTCCTGTTGCGAACACAGGAGAAGATTCCGTTCCTTGAGATTTATCACATTTAACAAATCTAGAATACATTGGTCAATATGCATTTGATCTACATTTATGAATTAATAAACAATTAAATATTGATCTAAAATTAAGTGGATCAAGTAAGTTAAAAGTCATTGAGTCAGGTGCTTTTTCTGGCATAGGGCTTACTTCTGTTGATTTAACAGGTTTGATTAATCTTGAAGAGATAGAACCATGAAGTTTTGCTTGAAATTCAATTTCAAGAATTTATTGACCTAAAGATAGTAAAATTAAATCTATTGGTCGGAGCGCTTTTATTGGTAGCGAACTTACGAATTTAGACTTTAATTCAATGAATTCATTAGAAAATATAGGAGACAATGCTTTTGATTCTAATGAAATATTAGGAAAATTAGATTTAACTAATTTGATAAACTTGGAAAGTATAGGAGA
>CAMQYR010000040.1 GCA_947039385.1 uncultured Mycoplasma sp. | reverse complement strand
CTACCAACTGAGCTAAGACGGCATAATGGTAGAAGATAGGGGGCTCGAACCCATGACCCTCGCCTTGTAAGGGCGATGCTCTCCCAACTGAGCTAATCTTCCGTTTTGGTGACCTATACGGGAATCGAACCCGTGAATCCATGGATGAAAACCATGTGTGTTAACCGCTTCACCAATAGGCCAAAATTGGCGCCGATTACAGGATTTGAACCTGTGACCAACTGGTTAACAGCCAGCTGCTCTACCGCTGAGCTAAATCGGCAAATTAATAATATAAATTAATAATGATGCTAATTTATTATATACCAAATATAATTCTTTCATATTTTTTTTATAAATTTTGTTAAATGAGTTTTACTATAATAATAAGTATATAATTAATATTATGAATTTAAACAAAAGACATTTTTATAATGGATATGAATATAAACTTGATGAAACAGAAAAAGTTATTATCTTAAATGAAGATTTTCATAAAAAATTACTCGAAAGAAAGTTATGAAATAAATTTGGATTTAAAAAAATTGGTGGTTCTTCAGTTGGGGATGTGCTAAAAACTGATGATTTCAAATCTCAGTTTGCTGCATTTGCTAGAATGTCTTGACTTGGATTGCCTATTCTAGATCGTAAATATGTGGATGCTGGGATTGCCATTGAACCGAAAGTTGTGGATGCTATTGAAAAAAAATTAAACTTAAAGGTTGAAACTTTTGATCCAACTAAATATAATTTTGATTATTTTGCAGATAAAGACGATATTATTGGTGGATTACCAGATGGATACATTAGAAATAACAAAATAATAATTGAGATTAAAACTACTGGAGAAAAAAATTACATTAATTGAGAAAAGTATGGAGTTCCTGTTTCATATTTGAAACAAGCTCAACTTTATTCATATTTAATGGGTGTTGAAGACTTTTGAATAGTTGCTACATTTTTAAAAGAAGAAGATTATTTAAATCCCAAAAATTATCCAATTAATCAAAGAAAACTCAAAAACTATAAATTTAAAATTAATCAAGCTCAAATATTAGATGATATCAAACTTATCAAAAATTGATATCAAGAATATACAAAATCTGGTATTTCGCCAAAATATGATGTTGTTAAAGATGCTGATCTAATTGAATATTTAAAATGTCGCAATGAAGGTGAATATCGAACATTATTAAATTCTTGAAAATTGGAAGGGAAATTAAAATTAGATTATGAATAATAAAGATTTAATTACTTGAAAACATTTACAAAAATATTTAACTTCACAACCTTATTTTGTTTGAAATGATTTAGATACTAAAAATTCTTTTGATACAGAAGAATTAGAAAATTTTTGATTTTTAGATTTTGACAGAGAAGAAGATGAAGTAAAAAATTATGTTGAAGTTCATAAAACTGGTTTTAATATCATTCAAAAAAACTTCTTTAAATGAATTATTGATAAATACCAAAGAGAAAATTTAAGAGTTGCTATTATTAGCGAAAAACAATTAGATTTAAGAATTAAAAAAACAATGGAAGCTTTTCATAATGATCAAATTGATATTATTTTATATCCAGTATTTGCTTATAATGATGCGATTAGCAAACCAACAATATTTGATAAAACAAAACATCAAATATCAAATTTAAATGTGAATACTTCTACAAAAAGAGTTGATTATATTAGAGCATATTTTGATTACGAAGTTACTTTAAAAAACACATTAAAAGTGGAAGATTATTCCATTTTTGTAATTGAAATTACAGATTTTATGGAAGGTGATGAAATTACTTTTGAAGAAACTTTTTATGCAAATTCAACAAGCAATAAACCAAATGCAGCAAATAAAACAATTCCTGCTTTAAAAATAGCAGCATTAGGTGATGAAGAAAAACTAGGAAATACTATTTATGAAAAAATAGTTAGTCGTGAATTATTAAAAATAAAACCTAATTCCAAACAAGAACAAATTACTTTTAGTGGAATCGATTTTTATATTAGTCGAATTAAAGATGCTAAAGATGCTTTACAACATATTGTTAATGAAGAAGATTCTACTGTATGAGGAACAAACAGATTTTTCAATGAAATGATTAAAGAAGATTATCCTTTAGCTTTACCAATTAGTGGAACTCTTTTAAAGAAAAAAGATTTTTTAAAATTATCTCATGAAAAAAATAAATTAGATGATTTTTATAATGAATACAAAATTACTAAGTATATAAAAAAAAATATTGACGAATATGATATTCCAAGTATTTTGGCAATGATTAATCCCTTAAATGGAGAAAAAGTTGTTTGATATGATTTTGAAGGATTTTCTTTGCCTTTTGCAATTATTTCACATACATTACCCTATCAACAATTGATTTTTCAAGTTTCAGTTATTAAAACAAAAAATGATGTTATTACAAATGTTAATAATTTAGTAATTGATCCCAAAGTAATTAATTACAAAGATTTTTTTAATATTATTGATGCTATTTATGTTGAAGATGCCAATGCTTATGTTGTTTATAATAAATCATATGAAAATACTAAATTAAATGAAATGCTTGCAATTTTTGATAAAGAAGAATTAAAACAACATAATAAAGAGTTTTCTAAAAAAATAAAAATATATCATGCTAAAGTAGAAGCAATTATTGCATCAACAATTGATCTATTAGATTTATTTAAAGTTAGTTCTCCTAAAAATCCATTACCTCCAATCTTTTTGTGAGAACTATATGGTTTTTCAAGTATTAAAAAAATTGAAAAATATATTACAAAGCATAAATTTAATTTAGAAGTTATGATTAAACCTTATTCAGATCTTGCTGTTCAAAATGGTTTAATGGCAATGAGCAAAGCGATTGATCGTCGTCTAGATGGTATTGGTGATCATGAATGAGATAAAACAATTAAGGAACTAAAAAAATATTGTGAAAATGATGTTCGAGCTATGCTCATGGTTTATTATTTTGCAAAAAATTTAGTTATTAAAAATTAATAATGAAAGAATATGAAAATATAGCTTATGCTAATGATTATCAATTGGTTGGTGGTTTAGATGAAGTAGGACGCGGAAGTATTGGCGGACCTCTTGTTTGTGCTTTAGTGATCTTCCCAAAAGATTATAATAATTTAGCAATTAATGATTCTAAATTATTAAGTGCTTCAAAAAGAAATATTCTAGCTAAAGAAATTCAAGAACAAGCTATTGATTATCAAATCGAAACAATTAGTAATCAAATAGTCGATCAAGTTAATCCTAAGAACGCTTCTAAATTATGCATGGTTAATTGTCTTAAAAATATTAAAACAAAACCCGATTATTGTTTAATCGATTTTGAAAAATTAGATATTGACATTCCATCTCAATCAATTACTAAAGGTGATCAAAAATCAATTTCGATTGCAGCAGCATCTATTGTTGCAAAAGTATATCGTGATAATATAATGGTTGAATTAGCTACTAAATATCCAAACTATGGATTTGACAAACATAAAGGATATCTTACTAAATTACATCGTGAAGCTATCCAAACATATGGACCACTAAAAGATGTTCATCGTTTTAGTTATCGACTGATAAAAAAAGACAAATATTAACGATTAGACTAGGACATAAATCTGGGACACTCAAAAGAAGGATTGTGTTTTATGTCCAAACAACTAAAACCGAATGAATGAATATTTTTTAATTTATACGAAGAAGATTATTTTCGATTAAGAATAGAATATAGAATATCAAGTGGCAAATTAACAAAAATCACAATTACAATTTTTACAACAAAAATAAAAAAGATATCAATAAAATAATTTAAAAATCAAATGCTTCTATTAGAGCTTTAGAAAATGTTGTAATTTACAGCAAGTCAAGTATTCACAGAATCAAAAATAACAAGTTAAAGCAGGTTAAGTAAAAAACAAACAGAAATGAAGTTCGTTGAAGAAGCGATTAAGAAAGAAGTAAGGAATAGGAAGGGAATAATTGGAAGAGAACCCTTAACCCAATTTTTAAGAATAAAAAATCCATTAATTAATCTTT
>CAMQYR010000039.1 GCA_947039385.1 uncultured Mycoplasma sp. | reverse complement strand
CACTCATCTTGGCAACACTAATTGCCACACGTTCAGCACATAAGGAAGAAGGAAAGGCAATATTTTCAATATTTGCACCACCATATGTTTTGCCATCTTCACTTTCTAATATGGCAGCAACCTTGAATTTTGAATATGGAGAATACGACTTCTCAGCAAATTTTTTTAACTCTTCAAACATTGATTACCTACTTATCCCTAATACATTAATTATATTATTAACATGGATATTAAAATCTTTTTCTTCTCTTTTATTTTTTTTGTGATCCATTCCGTTTAAATGAACCATACCATGAATAAACATATAACAAAACTCTCTCTCTTCTGAATGACCAAACTTTTTAGCTTGTGAAATTAATTTCTCATATGAAATTATTATTTCACCCATTGATCTATGCTTAAAAAATGAGCTATTAATAAAATTATCTAATGGAAAAGATAAGATATCCGTACTTTTATCAATACTCCTATATATTTTATTTATTTTTCTAATATAACTATTATTTGTAATTAAAAGGTCTACAGAAATTTTGGTTTTGATATTAAATTCTTTAATGTAAATATTTAATATTTTTTTAAAGTCTTTTTTATATTGGAATTTATAATCATCATCTAATTTTATATTTAATATATTTTTCACTTATTTATTATAACTAATAATAATCTTATGAATGTAAAAATAAAAACATTTTTAAAATGTAAACAGTTCATATATTTTCTGAAAACCTAGATTAATATTTACTTTCAAAATTGTATTTGGTTTTAATAATAATTCTAAATATCTATCACTAATCTTTATTGAAAATTTGTTGTTTTGCATTGGAATTAATTTAATATTATCTACAATATACAACTTATTGTCAAGAATAAAACTTACTGACTTGTTATTATTTACAAAGTAGGCATCAGGAGAATTTATGATTAGAATAACTTTGTTATCTTCGTCTACACTCATTATTGAATCAATGCTTTTTTCTATTTTTATTTGCAAAATAAAAAAAATAATTAATGCACTAAAAATTAAAAATATAATAATATAATTTACAAAGTTTTTACTTACTGTCATTAAATTTTTCAAAATCAATTTCTCCTTTTTCATATAAATATTTTTTACTATGTGATATTTCGATGAATAATTTGTTTTTATGAATTTTAATAATTAGTTTTTTTAATAATTCAAAATTTATCTTGTCAATATTTTCAAAACTTTCATCCAATAATATTAATTCATAATCATTTACCAATAATGGCATAAGAATAATAAATTGTTTTTGTCCAGATGAAAAATTATCACCGTTGTTTCTTATAGAATCATTAATTTTTATTCCAAAAGAATCAAATATAAATTGCAATTTATATTTATTTATATTGTTGTATAGTCTTTCTATTTTTTCTTTTTCATTATTTGTTAAATACTGCAAAATTGTAACGTTAGGAAGATAAGTGTTGTTAGAACTATAATAAATATTTTCTCTAAGAGATTCAACATCATATGAAGATGAACTAACATCATTAATATTATATTTTCCATTTCCAACTAAATATGTAGATAGAACTTTTAAAAACGTTGACTTTCCACAACCGTTTCTACCTTGTATTTGTAAATTATCTTTAATATTTAGGTTATTAATACGAAATAATTCTTTGCCCATTTCATAAGCAAAAGATAAATTATTCAATGATAATTGATGTATTGTTTTTACTTTGAAGCCTTTATTCATCTCCTCTTCATCAAAACTTAAAACAAAATTTAATAACTCTATATCTTGTTTTATAATAGGAATATTTAATATAAGAGATGTGAAGCTATCTAGTGGATTTATAAAAAATGTAAATATAGAAAGAAATAAAATCATATTCCCTATACTAAGATTTGTTAAAAATATTTCTCTAGTTGCAAAATATATTATTATGAAAGGAATTAACAATTTTATAGATTCAATTATTGTTCTATGAATTGTTGTTAAATTAAACATTTTGTAGTTTTGTTTATAATTTTGATTTAAAGAACTATCAATATTTTTTTGAACAAGATTTCTATAACTTATTTGTTTCATTTCTAGTTGAGAATATATTAGGTCAATTACTTTTGATGAAAAATCAAGGTTTTTGTTTAATACATCTTTGTTTTTAGAATCAATCATTTTTTGAAATACAAAAGATATAATAACAATTAATAAAGACAATCCAGCTACTAGCAAAAATATTTTTGAAGATATTCAAATTAAAATTATTGTTGAAAATAAAAAAGTTGTTATCTCACTAGATATTGTAAATATATAATTTGCTTTAAAGGATGAAATATTTTGAATAGTACCTATTCGTCTCAAATGATCACTTCTAGATATTTTTTCTAATTTTGAAATACTGCAATAGTAAAGTTTGTTAAAGTATTGATTCAAATATAAAAAACTTATTCTGGTTTCAATTTTTTTAACAATTAATGTTTTGAATAATGTTGTACTTATTTTTAGAAATGCTATGAAAACAAAGACTAATGTAACTATGTTTAACCCTTTAAACATAGCGCTTGGAATTATTTTGTCCAAAATAATTTTTATATAAAAAGTAGATACAAAAGAAAAAAATAGAGATATTATATTTAATAAAATAGTCAATAACATTGTTTTTGAATTTACATAAAATAATTTTTTGGTTTGCTTATTTTTTTTCAATTGATAAGATGTTTTTGAAACTATAATTATTATGTTTTGAAATATTTTTTGAAAATCACTAAAACCACTATTAATTTGTCCATAAATAGGATCTTGATAAGAAATTTTGTTGTTTTTAATTTTAGTTATAATTACATAATGATTGTTTCCATCACGATTAATAAGTGAAATAACCGGTTCTTCCACCTCTAAACCTTTTAATGAATTAAAATCACCTTCAAATGCTTCTAATAACAACCCATATCTTTTACCCAATTCAGATAGTTCTAATATGTTTAAACCGTCTAAACCTAAATTTATTTTTTCTTTTAACTTATTGATAGGTATTCAATTATCATAATAATATTTATGAAGCGCTTGTATAACTATCGGTCCACAATCTAACACATCTTGTTGTAATTTCATTTTCATACTTATACATGTTAAAAATGATTAAATTGACCAAGAAAAAAAATATTTTATGTAAATTTGTTATTTTTTACCATTTTATTTTAGAAATAAAAAATAGCTATGACTTTTAGACACAGCTATTTTTACAGACATCTTTATTTTGATGAAATGGAGCGAGTGACGGGAATCGAACCCGCATAGTCAGCTTGGAAGGCTGAAGTTCTGCCATTAAACTACACTCGCACTAACAAATAAAATTATATATTAAAATTTGTATTTTTTCAAAATTATTTCTACTTGCTCTTCATTGTCCGCTATTAAAGCTTCTTCAACCATTTTTGATGCTTGATTTGTATCAATTCTACTTATGAATTCACGTGCCTCTAATATGGATGAAGCTGACATAGAAAATTCATCAAGCCCCATACCAACTAAAAGAGGAATTACTGATATGTCTCCTGCCATTTCACCACACATTCCAGCCCATTTTCCAGATTTGTGTGCTCCATCAATTGTCATTTTAATTAATTTTATAATTGATGGATTAAGTGGTTGGTATAAATATGCAACGGATTCATTCATTCTATCTGAAGCCATTGAATATTGCATTAAATCGTTTGTTCCAATAGAAACAAAATCAGCATATTTGCAAAACACTTCTGTATGAACTGCGGCAGATGGAATTTCCACCATCATTCCAACCTCAATTTCTTTTGATATTTTTGTATTTGTTTTTAAAACATCTTCATAAACTTTGTTAAAAATAGATTTTGCTTGCCTAAATTCATCCACAGTTGCAATCATCGGAAACATTATTCCTAACTTACCAAATTCAGAAGCTCTAATAAGCGCTCTTAATTGTGTAATAAATATATCCTGCTTATCTAAGCAAAGTCTAATTGCTCTATAACCTAAAAATGGATTCATTTCTTCAGGAAAATTGAAATATTTTAATGTTTTATCACCACCAATATCTAAAGTTCTTATGATAACTTTTTTTCCATTCATTTGTTTTAAAACTGATGAATATGAATTGAATTGTTGTTCTTCTGTTGGTCAATCTGAACTATCCATATATAAAAATTCACTTCTAAATAATCCAATGGCATCTCCAGTATTTTCCAAAACACTAGCAACATCTTTTGGAGAACCTATATTCCCAGCAACTTCTACACTTCTTCCATCTTTAGTAACTGATTTTATATTTTTAAATGATTGTAATTTTTTCTTTTTAGAAGCATATGCTTCTTTTTTAT
>CAMQYR010000038.1 GCA_947039385.1 uncultured Mycoplasma sp. | reverse complement strand
TATTGAAATTTGAAACAGCACTATTATAAGTTCTTCTAGCAGCACTAATTTCTCTTTCGGCATAATCTGCTGCATTCATTAAACCTTTGAATGATTCAGAAGCTTTAATGTTAGGATAATTTTCAAAGACAGCAAATAAACGATTAAAGGCAAAATCAGTTGATTTATTAACATTATCTCTGCTTTCATTATCAATTATTGCTGACCTTAATTTAGTAATATCTTTCAACAAAGACGATTCATATTTACACATTGATTTTGTTGCATCTAGTAATTTCACTAATGTATCTCTTCTTTTAGCCAATTGAATATCAATACTTGAAGCACACTCATTCACTTTAATTTGTTGAGTGTTTAATTTATTTTTGCAAGCAATAAAATAAATCCCAAAAATTCCTAGTGAAAAAATAAACATTAAAACAATTATTCAAGTATTGCTTTTTTTAGCAATAATAGTTATATTACTAACTGAAGGTTCGTGACCATTTACGGTATTTTCAAAATTTTCATCATACTTCATTACAAACCTCCATTAGTTATATATATTTTAAATATCTACAGTCCATTGACAACAATAGACATTATTAATAATACATCAATAACATGAAATATAATTATTTCAACAGGTGTTATAATATTATTAGTATTTCAACAAAAATAATTGGAGTGAATATGAAACGATATGTAGATGGTTTGGAAGTTCAAAAATTTGATGAAATTAATAAAGAAATTAAAGACTGAAAAAAATTAATTTTAGATTCTTGTAATTCCACATCACAAATTTTAAAGAAAAAAATATCATTTATTTTTTTTGCTATAGGATTGTTAACAATAATAATTGTGATAATAATTTCACTGTGTAATTCATTTAAAGATACAAATTATGATTATGGAAAAATCATCATAATTTGGTTTGTTGGTATTTCTATTATATTAATTGGTTTTTTTATATTTTTATCATATAAAAAAACATTAAAAAATAAGTTTAAAGAAGCAATATCTATTTTAAATATTAATCCTTACATCTCATGACTTAGTAAAATAAATGATAACATAATTAATGACGAAAGAAAAGATGATTTATATTTAATATCATCAAAAATAAAAGACTATGATAACTTAAAATATACCATTTCTGGTACTAAATCAGTAGGTCTATATAAAGAATATGAACTAACTACAGGAAGTATTTTTAATAACCCCTATGAATTATCTTGCGGTGTGTGATTATCAGAAACAACTATAATAACAGATGGCAGAACTAGAATAATTAAGTATTATGATTATTTACCATTACTAAAAGTTAAAACAAAATTATTTTCAGACAATATAATACAAATTACTAATTCAAAAAAATTTAATCATTTTTCAAAAAGAGATATTCTTTTAGAAGATGATATATTTAATAAAAAATTTTCAATAAAATCTGAAGATGAAAATATTGCAAGAATGCTTTTAACACCGGTTGTGCAAAATAAATGAAAAGAAATAAAGAATTTGCCTAATTTTAACATGGAAATTAAAAATGGATATATAAGCATTTTGTTTGATTCAAAAACAAAATTTATGGACATAGAAGCACTATCTGATTTATCACTAAAGAAATTTAGAAAAGTTGAACTTCTTATTTGATATGACATTCGAACTTTTCTTAGTATTTTAACATTATTATTTTCTATTTCTATCATCCAATTTGAAGATGTAAAAGAATAATTATTTCAGTCATTATTTAAATAATATCTTTCTTTTACCAATTAATTATGGAAAACATAACAAAGTTATGCAAAAATAACATGTAAATAATAATTTCTACTTTGTATTTTTGAAGAATTTTTTAATTTTAAGTTGGAAAAAAATGAATCAAAAAAACCTTAAATAAATGGGAAATCAATCAAAATAAAAATTTCTTTCTGTTTCGAAAAAATTATTTTGCTTTTGATTTATTATATTTCTAAACCCTTTTTGACATAATCTGAAGGCCACCACTTCTTGTGCATTATTATCAATTAATTTTTTACATGCATTATATTCTCAATAAAATCTGTTCTCATTTCATGATTCAGACATTGAATTTCCTTCTCTATTAAAATAATAAAGTCCAACAACAGCTTTTGTGAATGTTAGCGATTTTGAATATTTAACTAATTGTGATAAGTAATCTGGATCTTGATAAGCCATTTTTTCAGTTAAATTATTTAATTGATAAAAAACTTCTTTTTTAGAAAAAAAAGTTAATGGTAAACAAAATGGAGTGTTCATTTGTTGTTTAGAAGTTAATGTTCTTTTTAATAAAAATCAATATGGTGTTATTTTACCTCTTGTTCT
Organism: uncultured Mycoplasma sp.; assembly: GCA_947039385.1. Classification (GTDB taxonomy): domain Bacteria; phylum Bacillota_I; class Bacilli_A; order Mycoplasmatales; family Metamycoplasmataceae; genus UBA710. The sequence goes on along the minus strand of CAMQYR010000038.1, from coordinate 2,138 downwards.
ATTTCCGTCTCATTTTTCAAATGAACCCACCAACAAATCATCATCATTAATTTTTGATAAATCATTTAATATGTTCAAAGATTCTGTAACTAATTGATCATCAGAATCTAAAACGGAAACATAATCACCATTAGCAAGCTTATTATTTTTTACATAATTTATAACAGAACCTCAGTGATTATTTTCTTTTCTATAACATTTTATAAAAGAAAATTTAAGTGCATAAGCTTGAGCAATATTTCACGTTTTATCTGTAGATCCATCATCAACAATTAAAACTTCAATTAGATTATTAACATAATTAATTTTTAATAATGAATTTAAACAAGTTTCAATATATTTTTCTGAATTAAAACAAGGGATAATTATAGTAAATGATTTCATAAAAAAATTATACATTATTTGTTTTATACAATATTTAATATATATAATAATTTAAATGAATATTAAAGTAACTCCATTAATCTCTATTTTAGTACCTTGCTATAATTGCGATACAACAATTGAAAGATGCTTAAATTCAATTGTAAATCAAACATATTTCAATTTAGAAATAATCATTGTAAATGATGGTTCAACTGATGGAAGTTTGATAAAACTACAATCATTTCGAAAAAGAGATTCAAGAATTAAAGTGATTAATCAAAAAAATGAAGGACTTGCAAGAACAAGAAATATTCTTTTAGAAAATGCTTTGGGAGAATATATATATTTTGTTGATTCAGATGATTGAATAAATTTGGAAGCAATTGATAAATTAATAACAATTGCTTTATTAAATAATACAGATATAATTGTAAATTCATATTATAAATCAACGATTAAAAAAGAAAAAATTTTTTATATTTCAAATAATATGAAGTCAAACGATTCGAACAAAGAGTATTTGATAAATAATGTAACATTCGCTTGAGGTACTTTCGTTAAAAGAAAATACTTAATAGATAATAACTTTAATTTTAATGAAAATTTCAATTTTTTTGAAGATGCTGGTGTTATGACTTATTGAATTTATAAAGCAAAAAGATTTTATTATTTCGATGAACCTCAATATCATTATTTTGTGAACAAGAAATCTTTAAGTAGAGAGAATCAAATGTCTTATATTAAAATATGAAATTCAATTCAACAATTGAAAAATTTGTATAATTTATTTAGTAAAGAAAACTTTAAAAGATTTCCAAATGAAATAAATGATTCTCTCTGTTTTTTTCATTGTGTTATCTTTACCTATATTGAATTTCAATCAAATATAACTCGAGAAGAAAAGAAAAAATTAAAACAAAACTTAAGAAATTTAGAGATTAAGAAATTAAGGTTTCCTAAAATATATTGAAAGTATTTTTATTTTTGCTTATATAAACTATTTTTGTGGTAATTAAATAAAATTATGAAATCTATTATTTAATTGCATCAGCAATAAAATATTCAAAATTGTCTGATGTTTTAAATTTTACATCATTACCTATTGCTTTAAAATGTTGCTCGCCACATGTTATTTTTTGATTCATCTTCCTGTTTTGCAAAATGGCTCAATCGGGATTATAAGAACATAAAGACGTTGGTATTTTAAATCAGTATGGCAATTTGACATATAGAATAATGTCTACATTATCTTCTAAACTTTGGGTTCAAGTTCGCTCAACCCCACTATCATAAACAACATAATCATAAATGTTTTTTATAGATAACCAATAATTTCTTTATTTTCAAATAATGATTGTTTATAATAGAAATCATTTCCTATTTTGGTATATTTTATTTCATCCACCATTTGTTTTTTCATTTCGATTTTAATAATGTTTGAAACTTTGTCAATATAATTTTGTGGATTTATTTTAAAATTTTCAACTTTTTTTAAAATTTTAACAATTATTTTTCTTATTACATTAGTTTCTTAATTTTTGGAACAATATCAGGATAATTAAATTGAAAATAATTAGACATAATAAGTTTGTCTTTTAGTTTCTTTTGATAGTATGCCTTTTTTATTTATTTCAAACTCAGCTTTTATTTTTAAGAATAAAAAATCCATTAATTAATCTCTCTTCTAGACAAATAGGTAGATAAATGTCTAAATTATGGTTAAATTGCACAATAAGATCTCAAAAAATAAAAGTTAAAGAGATTAAAAATAC
>CAMQYR010000037.1 GCA_947039385.1 uncultured Mycoplasma sp. | reverse complement strand
CAAATAAAAAAAATTATTGAGAATTACATAAAATACTATAATGATGAAAGAATTCGAAAGAAATTATTATTAATGTTACCTTCACATTATTCAAATGATGTAAGATTAAGGTAAATAAAAACAAGAAAGTGTCCTAGATTTATGTCCTAGTCTTGTTTAGATTTACCTCTTGAAAAGAAAACGAATATGATATGAAGTGTAAATAACAATGCAATGTCTATAAAATATCTATACGAAGATTTAAGGGAAATGACTGCTAGTTTTAAATTATTTAAGTAATAATTTTCCGATTGGAAAAATTAAAACTAAACTAAGTGGTTATTATATTAGTGGAATAAATTTATTATTAAAAGAAAAAAAGTTGTTATTTAATTCAGTGGATAATTTTCCACATCAACAAAACGCTCATATAATATCTCGTTCTTCCCTTTTAAAAAAGAAAGATGATGATTCGCTATTTAAATATGCTGACCCTTTTAATCTCCTGAAAGATTGGCATATATAAGAGAAAACTATAATTATTTAAAAGAAAATAAGCATAATAAGCAAATATATAAATTCAATTAATTTAAATGTGAATGATGATAATGTTGTTTGATGTTGTTGCAAATATAGTTGTTTATTGAAATATCGCTTTGATAAGTTATTACATCAAAATATTGATTAATAATTGATGTTGGTAATAAAGGCATGTCTTTTTCTTTGTGGTTTGAAGGTCTTTTTATTAATTCAAATGATGTTATAACTTCAGGCTCTTTTTGTTTAAATAATCTTTTATCAATTTCTTTTTCAATTTCTAAAATTATAAATGGAATTATCGCTCCACAGATTCCAATTAAATAAATTGATCAATGTGCAAAATTATTTGCTCCTTTGTTACCAAATGCAGTTGCTAGTTGTTCGGGGCTAATAATGCTTTGGTCTAATATAAAATCTGGTCTTCCAGCAAATATAGAAGAAAGTTGTGGAACAAATACCGATATAGCAATTATTATAAAAGAAATTCCAGAAGCCATGTAAACCCATTTATTTTCATCTCATTTTGTTTTAAAAAGAGATACCGATGAAGACATACTAATTGATTTTAAAACACCACCAATTGTAATACATATAAATGCAGCAATTGAGCCATAATAAAATCTTAAACCAGGTGCTCCTACTATAATTGCAACATAAGAACCTAATCCATAACTTGCAATAGTCATCACACCACTTATAATACCCGAAAACAATATTTGAAACAATAATCTATCTGCAAGCAATGATTCATATTTTGATCTTGGTCTTTTATTCATTAATGATGAAGTTGTTCTTTGAGTACCTAAGGCAACACCAGGTAAGCTTTCAATGACAATATGATTCAATAATATTTGAATTGTTGTTAGTGTTGTTTGGAAACGAATATTTTTATTTAAATAATCAATACCTTCTTGGTTTGGCACAATTCCTGTTTTAAAATCAGAATCTCTTATTGCTCCAAAACCCAAAACTTCAAACGTTAAGTAGAATACAAACATACCTATAACAATTGAAACTATTCCAGCAATATTAGAACTTAGTAAAAATTTAACTATTCTTCTTATATTGTCATAAATACTTCTTCCTGATTTAACTGATTCAACAATTGTTGCAAAGTTATCATCAGTTAAAATCATATCTGCTGTATCTTTGGAAACATCTGTTCCGGTTATTCCCATTGCACATCCAATATCTGCCGCTTGAAGGGCTGGAGCATCATTTACTCCATCACCTGTCATAGCAACCACTTGATCTCTAGATTGTCAAGATTTAACAATTCTAATTTTATTTTCTGGAGAAACTCTTGCAAATACAGAATAATTTTCAATATTAGCATTTAAATATTCATCCGATAATAAATCCAACTGTGCTCCAGTGATTGCAAGTTGTTTGTCATTATTTATAATTCCTAAATTTTTAGCAATAGAAATTGCTGTATTTAAGTGGTCTCCAGTAATCATTACAGGCATAATTCCAGCCGCAATACATTCTGCAATAGAAGATTTTACTTCTTCACGTGGAGGATCTATCATTCCTATTAGTCCCAAGAACGTTAAGTCTTTTTCAATTAGATTTGGATTTAGATTATTTGTTTTTTTATCATCAAAATTTTTAACAGCAATTGCAAGCACTCTTATAGAATTATTACTTCAATTATTATTAATAATTGAAGCTAACTCAATATTAATGTTTTTACATCTTGTAAATAATACATCAGGAGCACCTTTAACAATTACAAGTCTTTTATTTTCTATTTTATTAATTACAGTCATTAATTTTCTATTTGAATCAAACGGAATACTTCCAATTCTTTCGTTTTCTTCAATTCACTTAACATGCGAAAATCCTTTTTTTAATGCTAAATCTATGATTGCAATTTCTGTAGGATCACCAATTGAAACTTTTGGTCCTTTTTCATTTTCACTAACAGTACAATCAGTACATAAAGAAGCAACTTTTAACAAAAATTTTTGATCTTCTGTAAATTTCATATCTTTAATATTTTCTTCATTAGAATCATTAGCTCATAATTTTACAATTGTCATTTTATTCATAGTTAATGTTCCTGTTTTATCAGAACAAATAACTCCTGTTGAACCAAAAGTTTCAACTGCTGGGAATTTCTTTATCAATCCATTTTTCTCAGACATTCTTTTTATACCAATTGCTAATATAATATTAACTATTGCATTTAAACCCTCTGGTATTGCTGCTGCTGCCAAAGAAATTCCTAATAATAAAGATGGTTGGAACGCTGCGGTACCATTTGTAATAACACCTTCAATAATAAATAAAGAAAATAAAAATGTACATACAGTTATTATGATTCCAGCTAAACCAAGAGTCATGCCTAATTTTTTTAATTTTAATTGTAGAGGAGTTAATCTTGCTCCTTTTGTTGCTAATAATGAAGCTATTTTTCCAATTTCAGTTTTATTACCAATTCCTGTAACAACAGAAAATCCACGGCCATTAACAACGCTTGTTCCTGAAAATAATCGATTAACTTGTTCTCCAATTGGTACATTTTCTTCAGTGAAAGCATTTGCATCTTTTAAGGTTTCTGAAGATTCACCAGTTAAAACACCTTCAATGCATTTTAAATTAACACTTTTATATAACAATGAATCTGCAGAAACTGTATCTCCAGCTTCAACCAATATAATATCACCAATAACTATGTCATAAGAGGGAATCATTATAATTTTCCCATTTCTTAAAACTTTAGCTTGAGCGGTTGACATTTCTTTTAATTCTGCTATTGCATTATTTGATTTGTGTTCTTGTAACGATCCAAATAATGCATTTATGAAAACTATTGATAAAAGAACAAAAGCTTGGACATAAGTAATTATTAGTCCAGGTTGGTCCGGATTAGAAATAGTATTATATATTGAAAGAGCTAAAGACAAAAAACCTGAAGTTAATAACAAAATAGGCATAAGTTCAATTAATTGATGAAAAAATAGATATAAAAAACTTTTATTTTTAGTTTCAACTAATATATTTTTTCCAAATTTTTCTCTTGATTCTAAAACTTCTTTATCATTTAATCCGTTTTTATGATCAGTGTTAATATACATTGAAATATCATCAATACTTTTATCATCAATTTGTATGTTTTTTTTCATTAATAATTATTATCCAACTCTTTTTTAACATATTATACATTTATTATTTAGTAATATAATCATTTTAAATGATTTAAGGATTTATTTAAGGATTTAATTAGTAACAAGAATTTGATATAATTAATATAAAATTATGGGGGAAATATGATTAAATTGGGTTCACATATTTCTTTTAAATTCCCGCTTTATTTAGTGGGTGCTGTGGAGGAAGCTATTTTTTACAATGCAAACACATTAATGATTTATTTAGGAGCTCCTCAAAATACATTGAGGACAAAAGTAAGTAATTATAAATATGATGAATATTTAAAAAAATATTCAAAATTAATAAAACCAGAGGATATTATTGTTCATGCACCTTATATTGTTAATCCTTCGAATCCAGAAAAATCAAAATTTGCAATAGAATTTTTAGTTCAAGAAATAGAAAGAATGAATTATATTGGATCTAAACTTTTAGTTCTACACCCGGGAGCATCTTTGAAATTTGGGAAAAATTTAGCTATTGATACTTTAGTTAATTCGTTAAAACAAATTTTCTCAAAAACTATTGATGTGGAAATAATGTTAGAAACAATGTCTGGAAAAGGAAGTGAAATCGGTTCAACACTTGAAGAGTTGCAAATAATAATAAATAAAGTTAATGACCCAAGACTTGGCATTTGTTTAGATACTTGTCATATATGAGATTCAGGATATAATATAAAAAATGATTTAGATGTTTTTATAAACAAATTAAAAATACTTAATTTGTTAAAATTTGTAAAAGTAATTCATTTAAATGATTCAAAAAATGATTTGTTTTCCCGCAAAGATCGTCATGAAAATATTGGAAAAGGACTTATTGGTTTTCAAGCTCTTCAAAATTTTTTATATCACCCAGAATTTGAAGGAATAATAACTATTCTTGAAACACCATGAGTAAATAATGTACCTATTTATAAAGAAGAAATTAAAAAATTAATAAAAAAATAATTGTAATTAACAATTATTTTTTATATGGTGCCCGAAGAGGGACTCGAACCCTCAAGAACTTGCGTTCGGCAGATTTTGAGTCTGCTGTGTCTACCATTTCACCATTCGGGCATATAAATAAAACACATAATTAAATTATAAATTATTTTGGAAATAATTTGACTAATTTCTTTTTATACACATTGCACACAGTGCATAATATTAATTTACATTTTAAGTAAAATCATATGCATTATTGTTCTTTTTTTGTATTATTTATGTTATTGTTCTTTTCATTTTCAAGGATACTATTATTTTCATTTACATTATTGATAATATTAATTTCTTTTTTTAAAGTATTTTCATCATGAGGGTTGTGGTGATTATGATTTGTATGATTAATCACCGCTTTTTTCACTTGCTTCACACTTTCGGCTATAGTTTTTTCTAGTAATGAAATATCAGAGATCGGAAGAGCGTCGTGTAGGGAAAGAGTGTGCCTCTATGTGTA
>CAMQYR010000036.1 GCA_947039385.1 uncultured Mycoplasma sp. | reverse complement strand
CTAAAAACTTAATGAATTATATTGTTTTAAATGGATTGATGTTATATCTTAATAAATATTGATGACCTTCTGGCGTCAGTTTCCTTCCTTTAGAAGTTTTAGAAATTAATTTTAATGACAAAAGAGATGACTCTATATGATTTACAATAACATCTTTAGATTCATTTAAAATACTCATAATAGCATCTAATGATGCTGCCTTTGATTCAAAAACCTCTTCTAATAATTTCATATATTCAATATGAAGAGAACTTAATCCATATCTAAACAAAGAAAGATATGAGAAAGTTTTAAAAATAATATCATTTGTGATAATGCCTTCATTGTAAAAATAAGCAAAATCTATTATTCTTTTTAAAAGTCTATTAGCTATTCTAGGAGTTCCATTGGAATAAATAGCTATTTTACTAGTTTGTTCTTTTGTAATAATGCAATTTAGCAACTTTGCTGAATTGTTAATAATTTTTGCCAACTCAATGTCATTATATTTTTCTAGTTTTGAAACCAATCCAAACCTGTCTTTTATAGGCCGACTTATTTTAGATATATTTGTAGTAGCTCCGATTAATGTAAATGGTTGTATTTTCATTCTAACAATTTTTTTATCTCCTTCAGGACCTATCGAAATATCAATAACACTGTCTTCAAGAGCAGAATATATTAATTCTTCTAAATTTTTATTTATACTATGTATTTCATCAATAAAAACAACATCACCCTCCACTATATTTGCAAAAATAGCTAATATATCAGATCTTAATACCAAAAGTGATCCTTGCACAAAAATTATTCTTCTATTTGAATATATAGATATCAACTGTGCTAGTGTAGTTTTGCCAAGTCCTGGTGGACCATAGAAAAGCATATGGTCTGGATAAATTTTTTGTTCTTGAGAACTCTTAATAATTACTTTTAAAGTTTGCACCAATTTTTCTTGTCCAATAAATGTGCTAAAACTATGAGGTCTGAGTGATTTTTTTGTGTTGTTCATTAGATATTACCTTGATTGCATTTTCAATCATTTCCTCAATGCTAGAGTTTGAATTAACACTCGATAGAGCTAATGATATTTGTGTTTTATTAAAACCCAGTGTTTTTAAAGTATCTTCTAATTCACTTTGAGTTTTATTCAAAGACTTTTTAGAAAGTATGTTATTGTATTTTGCTTGAAATTCAAAAACTAACTGTCTAGCCGATCTTGTTCCCAAATGTGGTACCTTAGATAATTTTTCTCACTCACCAAGTGATATTAAATCCAGTACTTTTTTTCAACCTTCATTCAATATTGCAATACCAGTTTTCGGACCTATACCTTGTATTGAAAGTAAATCTTCAAAAAATAACCTTTCTTTAAATTCTTTAAATCCATAATACATATCTATGTAGTCATTTTTGTGTCTATATATAAATACTTTTTGAAATTTATCTAATTCAAAGCGCTCTATTTCAGGCGCATAAATAACATACCCCGTATAATTTGATTCAAACAAAAAATAACTTTTTGCAATTGAAACTATTTTTCCTAATTTATATAACATAATTTATTCCCCCTATAACCCTTATGTCTTTAAATTGTTATAAAAAGAGAAAAAGAATTATTTTATTAAAAACTATGTGTTTTAACTAAACAAACAATATGACAAATAGAAAAAAGCAAAAAAAAATGGGGTAGATAACGGGGTTCGAACCCGCGCATAACGGCACCACAAGCCGCAGTGTTAACCGCTTCACCATATCTACCATGATATTATTTGAAAATAATTATACTAAAAAATTAATGTCTTCCTTTATAATTCATTAAAATATTGTTAATTTTTAAATCAATTAAATTTAATACAATGTCTGTAATTCATTTTTTTATACTATTTGATGTTTCAAAAATGTCTAAATTTTTGGAAATAGTATAATTAAATGAAATATCTATATTTTTATTATTTCTAACAATAACTATTTCTGGTTCACTAATTTTTACACCCTTTATTTTAGATGGTAACATTCTTAAAATGTCATAAAAAACATTTGTGTGAATATTAGTTGTGTTATCTTTATTGTGCTTAATATTAATATATTCCATTATTTTGATTTTCCTTTACCAACATATTTGCCGGTTTCTGTAGCAATAGTGACAACATCACCTTCTTTTATGAACATTGGAACTTCAACTTCAAAACCAGTTACTAACTTAACCTTTTTTTGAGGATTGGTTGTTGTATTTCCTTTTACTGCATCAGCTGCTTCAACAACTTCAAGTTCAATATTTAATGGAATTTCTAAATCTAAAATTTCAGATTCAAACTTTCTAATTTTAACCTCAGTTCCTTCATTTAAAAAATTTAATTCTCATTCAAGTTTTTTGGAATTTAATTCAACTTGTTCAAAAGTTTCTATATCCATAAAAATACAATTATTGCCATCATTGTACAAAAAATTCATAGCAACTCTCTCGATGTGAGCTTTTTTAACTTTCTCTCCTCCGGTAAAAGATTTAACAACAATTGAATTTGTTCTTAAATCTTTAACTTTTGCTTTAACATTTGCTTGTCCTCTTCCTTGCTTAGAGTGAGAAGCTTCAATAACTATATATAAATTACCATCAATTTGAAAAGTAATTCCTGGTTTAAAATCATTTACACTAATCATTTTATTTTCTTGAAAGAACTAAGTGACTAGTTTCAGTTACTAATACGTCATCTTCTATTCTTGCTCCACCCAAATTTTCAATATAAATTCCTGGTTCAACCGTAAGAACCATTCCAGGTTCAAGAATCATAGAAGATTTCGCAGAAACCATTGGTAATTCATGAATATCAATACCAATTCCATGCCCTGTGCTATGAAGGAAAAATTCTCCATAACCCTTTTCTATTATGTAATTTCTACAAATATCATCAATTTCTTTTGAACTAATTCCTGGTTTAACAGCTTCTCGACCTCTTCTGGCAGCTTCTTCAACAATTTCTAAAATCTCAGCTAACTTACTATCAACAACAGTTGATTCATTTTTTTTATAAAAAAATGTTCTTGTTATGTCTGATACATATCCTTTGTAAGAAACTCCAAAGTCAATTTTAACAATATCACCATCATTAAGTGTTTTTGTGGTTGGATGATGATGGGGCATTGCTGAGTTTGCTCCAAAAGCCACAATAGAATCAAATGACTCCTTGTCAGCTCCTAATCTTTTCATTAAATAATTTAATTTATGATCCAACTCTAATTCAGAAACTCCTTCTACAATAAATGAACTTAATTTTTCAAATGCTTCTAGCGAAATATTAATTGCTCTTTGAATTTTAGAAACTTCAATCGAGTCTTTCAACATTCTTAATTCTTGTCCTTTAATATTCATAAATGATGTATTAGGCATATTATTTTTTAGTTTATTATAATGAGTTAGTTCTAAATAATCGCTTTCCACAGCAACTTTCCCAAAGTTTTTTGACCTTAAAAAATCATTAACTACATCACCTTGCAATAAGACAACCTGTACGTTTTTTGCATTTTTTGTTGCATATTCAAAATATCTTGAGTCAACAAATAAAGTTGCACTATCTTTTTCTATAACAATAAAACCTTCTGTTGTCATTACTTCTGCATATCACAATCTTGTTTGATATGCTTTTGAAATTATTGCATCTAATTGAAATTGACTAAAAAACTCATTTAAAATAGACTTGTTCATATTATTTTTTCTCCTTATGCATAGTGTGAGTATTACATTTATGACAATGCTTCATAACCTCTAATTTTTCCACTTGGTTTTTTTTGTTTCGTTTTGTAATATAATTTTCCATTCTACATTTGTCACATCTCATTGTGATACCAGTTGCTGCCATACATAATCTCCTAACACTATTTATATTTAGATATTATATATTAAAATTTGCAATGAAATTTTATTAATTTGTTTTTTGTTATAATTATTTTCTTTTTTTACTTTTTATTTGATCAATCAATTTATTTGAAAAAATTTTATTATCTAAACTTTTTTGCTCTAAAAAATCTCTCTCTTTCTTTAGGTTTGAAAGGGATTCTTGAAAATTAAAAGTAAGTAAATCCATATCTTTACAAATTAATTCATTTTTAATTGCAAATTTTTTAAAAAATTTGATTTCTTTCTCTAAATAATTAATATGTTTAAGTATTTTTTTTAAAAGTTTTTTTATTTTAGAATTTTCATGAACCAAATTTTTATAAATCTTTCTCATATTTTCATTATCATTTATTGAATAGGTTTTAGTAAACTCTTTTTCATTTTTATCAATTATGTTTTCTAGCGTTTCAGTATTTGTATTTTTGCTTTGTTCCTGTTTTATATCCATACATTTAATTATATATGTATATATATGTTTTTTCTTCAAAATATTTTATTTTTATTTCAATATATTAAATGTTGTAAAATGATTATTGCTTATAATTAATGTTTTAATTAAAACGATTTTCTTTTATTTGAATTAATTAAGTTATTAGAATTTTAATTCATCTAAATAAATTGATTTATTTAGATCAACCTATTTTCCATTTTGATAGTAAGTTTCACTGTTAATAATTAAAAATATTAAGTCAAGTTTATCTTGGTTTAGGTTCTTGAATAAAAATCCTTTAGGAATGAATTTTCTAATTATAGGGATATAAATTTCTAAATTTATGTAATTAATCTTGTTCATGCAATCGAATATTAATTGTATTTTCTCCAAATAGTTTTTTTCTTCAATTTTATAATTATTTTTCATTACAAAATATTTATCCTTTCATTTTGTTTGGTAATTAAATTTTAGGAGAAAAAAAAGACTTTTTGTTGGTTTTTTTTGGATAATTTTATACATAATAATTTATTATGTATTTAGGCATAAAATAGTATCAATGAAAAAATATGAAAAGGTTAGCTTACAAAAATAATTATTCACTAATTGGTAGATTAGATGAAGTGGGAAGATGGAGTATTGGTGGACCTTTGGTTTGTGTGCTTGTAATTATTTCAAAAGAATATCCACTATATTTTTTTGATAAACACAAGGTATATTTAACCGAATTACATGGAGAAATAATTAAAAAGATAAAATAATACCCAAATAATAGAACTATAGAATAAAAAAATGTTGCAATTTAAAAATTTAAATTAACATCTTGTTTTTGAACATTTGAAGCTTCAAACATTTTGATTGTGTGCATATTGTTTTTGAGATCGGAAGAGCACACGTCTGAACTCCAGTCACC
>CAMQYR010000035.1 GCA_947039385.1 uncultured Mycoplasma sp. | reverse complement strand
AGTTATTAAGGTGGGTTTCCCTGAAGCTAATCAAATTTTGTCATCTATTGTAATTGAAATGTGTTTGTCACCAAAATCAAATTCTGCATATTTAGCAATTGGTAAAGCATTGTCCCATCTTGAAAATGACGGAATATATCGTGTTCCTAAGCATTTAAGAGATAGTAGCTATAAATCACACATTAAGCTAGGACATGGTAATTATAAGTATCCTCATGACTTTAAAAATTCATGAGTGAATCAACAATATTTACCTGATGAATTAGAAGGACAAGTTTTTTATGATACTAGTAAAGAAAATAGTATTGAGAAAAAAATGATTGAAAGTTGACAAAATAAAAAAATAAATAATTAAATTATTTATAACATTTCATCATTAATTTGGATTTTTTTCAAACAAAAATCACATTTAATCTCTATATTTTTTTCTTCTTTTAGTAAATCTTTTTGTTCTTTATCAGAAAGAAATTTTATAGCATTAATCATTTTTGCTAATGTGCAAGAACATTTCGCTAAAACATCATATTGTTTTAATTCGACTCCATCAATAATTTTTATATATTTATCTATACCCAATTCTTTTAGATTATTATTTTTAATTATATTTTCAATTCAAATAATATCACCTTCATCATGATTAGGCATTAGTTGAAAAATTATTGATGAAGCCTTATCAACTTTTAAATGATTTTTTTTATTTAGTAAAACATCATTTACAATGGCAGAAAAAACCTGGTCTGATTTATTTAAATAGTAAGTTAAATCAGTTACCATATCTCCGTTTGCCAGAGGAACTTCCGATGTATAAGGAAAATTATTAACATATCTGCTAACTCTTACAACCCCCTTATCACCAATTCCTAATATTAATGGAATTTCATTGAAAAGTTCAATTTCATCATATTCTGTCACCACATTACCATCACCTAGCAAAGCTCTAATAGCATTATTTTTAAATTCTAATAAAAAAGTTTTGATAGACCCGTTTGTTTTTATTAAAACAGATAATTTTTCAACATCATATAAAAATCCAAGCGGACCAAACGAAACAATACCATTCGCTAATATTAATGATGCAAGTGGTGTATATTTATGAATTTTTAAAATATCCTGAGCAATATTTTGATAATCAGAAATATAAATTCTAACATTTTTTTTAATAATAATTTTTGTGTATGATTTTTTCACTAAATGTCTAACCCGAATTTATTAGATATCTTTTCTACTTGAGTTAAAGAATCTTTTATTAATATATCATTTTTTGGGTTTTTTAGAACATTGTGCATTATATTTGCTAAAAATTTAAAATCATCTTCTTTTAAACCTCGAGTTGTCATTGCAGGAGTGCCAACTCTAATGCCGCTTGTAACTTGAGGAGATTTTGTTTCATTAGGTATTGTGTTTTTATTTACTGTGATATTTATATTTTGTAAAATATCAGAAGCCTCTTTCCCTGTTAAATTATAAGATGAGTTTACATCTATTATGAACAAGTGATTATCAGTTCCGCCAGAAACAATTTTTGATCCAAGTTTTATAAATTCATTTGCAAAAGCAATTGAGTTACTCAAAATTTGTTTCTGATATGTTACAAAACTTTCTTTTAAAGCTTCTCCAAACGCAATTGCCTTACCAGCAATAACATGAAATAATGGTCCTCCTTGATATCCTGGAAACACTCAACTATCTACTCTTTTTGCAATTGCTGAATCATTTGTCATAATAACACCACCTCTTGCACCTCTTAAAGTTTTGTGGGTTGTTGATGTAACAATGTCTGCATAACCAAAAGGTGTTGGGTGAAGTCTTGTTGCTACGGCTCCAGCTATATGTGCAATATCAGCCATAAGTTTTGCGCCAACAACATCAGCGATCTTTTTAAATTCTTTAAAATCAATTATTCTTGAATAAGCAGATGCACCACAAATAATCAAATCAGGTTTTATTTTTTTAGCAATTGTCATAATATCATCATAATTTAAAAATCCGTTTTCATCAACACCATATGAGTATGATTCATAAAAATAACCTGAAAAATTAATACTATATCCATGAGTTAAATGTCCTCCTGATGAAAGTCCCATTCCAAGTATTTTAGAGCCCTTAGGAACTAAAGCTGCAATAGCTGCTGCGTTTGCACTTGAACCGGAGTGTGGCTGAACATTAGCAAATTTTACATCAAACAATTCCCTTAATCTATTTATAGCAAGTTCTTCAATTAGATCAATATTTTGACATCCATCATAATATCTTTTTCCAGGATAACCTTCTCCATATTTATTAGTTAGTATTGATCCGGTCGCTTTTAAAATATCACTTGAAACATAATTTTCGGATGCAATTAATTCAATGTGAGTTTGTTGTCTAACTAACTCATTATTAATTGCAGTCTCTATTTTTTTATCTTTTAGTTTTATTTTTGAATACATATGACTTCCTTCATTTAATAATATTATAAAGTTAAAAATTAATAATGTATGAAGTTGATTAATTTAATTTTAATTCTTCTTTAGAAAAATAAATATCAAGTTCATACAGAGCTCTTTGAACTGAATCACTTGTATGAACAATGTTATTTAACATATCATTGGAATAATCCCCACGTATAGTTCCTGGGATTGCCTGAATAGGATCAGTGGCTCCTGCTAATGTTCTTATAATAGCAACAGCATTATTACCTTCTAGAGCTATAGCAACCACTGGACTTAATTTAACATTATCTATCAACAATTTATAAAATGGCTTACCTTCATGAATATTGTAGTGTGCTTTTGCCTGATTATCACTTACAACTAAATACTTGATTGAAATAATGTGAATTCCTTTTTCTTCAATTTTTGAAATAACTTTACCGATTAAACATCTTTTAACAGCATTAGGTTTAATCATTAAAAACGTTTTCTCCATGTAACAATATCTCCTTATTATAATTATATCATAAATTTGAATTGCTTATTTTTCTCGTTTTTCTGAAAACTTATTAATTTTTATAACCATATCATTTAGAATCTTTTGGTTGGCAGTTTCAACAGTCATATCTTTAAAAATAATTTCTCCTTTTTCAGATTTGTCTAAAAACTGACTTTTATACTTAACTAAAAGTTTATTTATTTCAACTTTATCTTCTACTGTGGACTCTGAAACACCTACAAATCCTTTATTAAATCCATATTTAACAACAGCATTCTTTTCATTTTTAGAAAATTCGCCTTCAAAACCATTATCATCAAAAACCTTATCATTATAATTCAATGTAATTCCTGATAACAATATTAGTGATTTATAAACAGCCAAACCAACTTTTTTCTCTATTGACGAAAAGAATAATTTGGAAAAAGAAGGAAAAGTTACTGCTTGATTTGAATCAACACCTATTACCAATTGTTTAGATTTTTTGTTTCTAATATCTTCTAAAACATTAGTTGTTAATGAACCTGCAACAGGCAAAATAATTTGAGGTGCTTCTTCACCTGTTCCTATAATTTTTTTTACCTCATTAACTGTCTCAGCAGCTTGAGAATCAAAACCTAAATTTAAATTAACACTATCTTGTTTTTCATTTCCACTTCTAAACTGAACAAATTTATTTGTGTTGTTTTTATCTTGAGAGGTATTCCAATCTAGCATACCTTGTAAAAAACCGTTGGTAAAGTTTGTTACTGAATCGCTGGGTAACCCACCAAAAGTATTTAAGAAAGGAGAAATAGTTTTTGAATAGTATTCAGAAGCAGCCATTCCAACAACTCATGCCGCTTGTTCTGCTCTAAAACCTAAACCAAAAAAATGACCTTGTGGAACAATTGTTGTTCCATCTCAATCTACTCCAACTATTACAGCGCCTAATTTTATAAATTTATCTTTATTTCCGGGTTTATTCATTCAATTCTTAATATTAGCTTTTTGTTGAAAGCCAGATAGAACTCAAACTTTCCTTTTTTCCTTTAAAGCTTTTGAATATGCAGAATCCAAATCAGTTTCAACTTTTGTCTCAATAAATGAAATTTCTCCATTATTTTGCTTTGTTTGTTTTCCATATAATTCTAATCCTGCATTAATTGATTGATTAAATGATTTATCATTTACTTTTCCAAGTGCTGTAATTAAAACTACACTTTGTTTGTTTTCAGGTGCTAGTTTTGAAAGTTCGGCCCCATAGTAATTTTCTGTTCCATTGTCAATTCCTGTATCAAATGGATCATTAACAGTTCCACACGATACTGCGCTTAAAAAAGGAAATGCTACTGCTGATACTGTTCCTAATCCTAATAATAATTTATTCATAATTTATATTCCTCTATTTTTTTACTTATTTTATATTTAAATATTATATGTTTTAAAATTGTTCAAACTTTGTTTTTTTGTTATTTTTTAGGTAAATTTTAATAACAAAAAAAGTTTTAATTAATAATGTGTCTCTTTATATATGTGCTTTATTAAATATTACCAAAATAGTTTATAATTTATAATACATATGAAAACGGATTCAACACAAAATGCATAAATTAAATCCACAAACATTAATTTGTTTGAAGATTTTGCTGGTATTGGTTCACAATACGTGGCACTAAAAATATTTCTAAACAAAAAAATGAAATGTTAAGGTTGTAGGAATAGTGGAGTGATTTGTAGATGCTAAATTGCATATGAAGCAATTCATAATCCAACAAATAAAATTGTCAAACAAACTTTTGAAAGTAATATTAATTTGAGTGGTGATTCAAAAAACCTCTATCTATTCAAAACAAAATATTTCAAAATTAGACTAGGGCATAAATCTGGGACACTCAAAAGAAAGATTGTGTTTTTATGTCCAAACAACTAAAACCGAATGAATGAATATTTTTTTAATTTATACGAAGAAGATTATTTTCAATGAAGAATAGAATATCAAGGGGCAAATTAACAAAAAGCACAATTACAATTTTTCAATGGACGAATTAAAAAGAAAAACTAAAATATTTACTAATGAATAAAAAATACAGTTAAACTAAAAATAATAAAAATTGATTCTACTCATTTACCTAAAAAAGATATTGATAAAATGCTTGAACATTATTATGAAATTTTGGAACGAGATAAAAACAATAAAATAATTTAAAAATCAAATGCCTCTAGTTTAAGGAATGATGTTGAGAATGTATTGAGTTCTCTAGAGCATATTAACTACTTAGAAGGAATGATTATTCATTCTGATCATGGAGTTCAATACTCATCATCTTTATTCAAAGA
>CAMQYR010000034.1 GCA_947039385.1 uncultured Mycoplasma sp. | reverse complement strand
TTTCACTTGCTTCACACTTTCGGCTATAGTTTTTTCTAGTAATGAAATATCAGATTTTTCATATTTAGTTTTATTTTCTTTTTCAATTTCTTTTTCAATTTTTTTAGCATTTTGAATTTCATATAAAAACCCCGCCGCTATAACTGCGCTTGGTATTGTAAAGATACCAATCCCAACAATTCCTAACAAAATCACGGCTATTCTTCCTAACAATGTAATTGGTATAATATCACCATATCCGATTGCAAAAATACTGACAATAGTAAAATAAAATGCATCTCAATAATTTTTTATTAGAGTATTTTTTTGAAATTCAGCTCTGTAAATTACTATAGAAAATAACAAGGTTATCAATATTAAAAAGGAAAAAACATAAAAAAGAATTTTTCTTTGTTTTTTAAAAATTCGAGTAAATATTCTAAAATATTCAACAATATTTAATAATAAAGCTATTCTTCCAATTTGTAAGATTACAATTGAAGAAATAGTATTATTAACTGTAATAAAATCTTCATCATTTAAAAAATCATCAAAAAAGTGAGATAAAATGCCTAAAAAAGATGGCAATATTGTTAGAAGAAGTATTATGGAAACACCAGTAAAAGGAAAAAAAATAAGAGGATGTTTAGAATTTTCGCTAGCCCTAAATCTATAAGTAATTCATCTTAACAAATAATCCGTAACAAAAATACAAAACAATGTTATGTTTAGATTTAAAAACACCATATTGTTTTCTTCTAATAAATCACCACCAATAACTAATGGAATAAAAGAAACAGCAATAGAAAATAAAATAAAAGAAAAATACAATCATTTTAGTGAATGTATTAATTTAAGTTTTTTAGTTTCTAAATAACTTTGATTATAATCACTTGTAACAACATAATTTAGCGATTTAATGAAGCTTGAATCTTTTTCTAATAGAAAAAAAGTTGGCTTAATTTTTTCTTTCATAGTTTTTTAGAAAAATTACTTTCTAATTCCTAATTTAGCAATAAGTGAATAATAAGAATCATAATTATTTTCTTTTAAGTAAACAAGGTATTTTTTACGTTGTTCTATTTTAGCTATAAATCCTTTTCGAGAATGCAAGTCTTTTTTATTTTTTAAAAAATGAGGTTTTAAATTTTCAATATCTTCTGTTAAAATAGCTATTTGTACTTCTATTGACCCTGAATTTTTTGCAGAACCTCCAAATTCTTTGATAAGTTCTAATTTTTTTTCTTTTGAAACCATAATGATTTTCCTTTCATAAACACGATATACCTAGCAAATAATATTTTAATAATACAAACCAAGAATAACCTTAATGTTAAAATAAATTATATATTATTTAATTGCAAAATATAGAAAAATTCAATACAATTTTTTTTATCCTTATCTATTATTGAATCCATTCTTGAATTTATTATTATTCTTGATTCTTCAATAATAAGCATTTCATAATAACCATCTAGCAAATCTTCATGATAATTTAATAATTCAATTGTATTTTCGTGTTTCATAGAAATGTGTAAAAGCCCATGATATCAGTAATTATGTATATTAACTTTAATATAATAAATACCATTATGTGGTTTTGTATATCTTTCATCTCAAATCACTTTTTGTAATTTATATTCAATTGTTGGATTATATTTAGTTAACAATAATTCATTCACTAAACCTATTTCTCCAGTTTTTATCATTTCAGCAATTTCTGAAGAAGAAATTTTAATGTTATTAATTTTTTTTGTGCTAGATACAAATGTTTTCTTGAAATATGATTTTAATTCATTTACTCCTCACATTCTATTATTGCCAAATCTAAAATCTTCACCAACAATTATATTTTCAACATTGTATTTTTTGACCACATAATCTAGAAAATCATTTGCCATTATTTTTTTAAATTCAAAATTAAATTTTATTAAGATAACAAAATTAAAACCTATGTTTGCAATGTTTTGTAATCTATTGTTCAAAGGAATTATGTTTATTTTGTCTTCAATGTCAAAAATTGTTATTCCTAATTTGTTATTTGTTGACAATGAATTTGCAATATTGAGTAGCTCATTGTGTCCAACATGGAATACATCAAATTCTCCTATTAATAGTGTTGTTTTTTCTTCAAAATCTTCTTGATGTTTTTTTGACTTTAAATCAAAAGTATAAACATCCATATTAGATGATTCCCATATCTTTCAATTTACCATAAGTTCCATTATTAGCAACATCATCTGCAACATCATCTGCAATTTCTTTTAGTTTTGGTATTCCATTAGACATAGCAATTCCCATGCCTGCCATTTTAATCATTTCAACATCATTTTCGCCATCTCCAAATGCAATAACATTTTCCTTTGTTAAATTTAAAAATTCAACTAATTTCAAAATTGTTTTAGCTTTATTTAATCCTTTTTCTGAAACAAAAAATCCATTTCTTCAAAAGGTTTGAACATCCAATGAAGAATTAGTTTTTTTAAAGAATTCTTTCGAAATATTTATTATTTTTTTATCAATACAATTTATTGTGATTAAATGAAATTGATCTAAATTTACTTCTTTATCATATAAATTTAAAGGTTTATATTTATTTGTAAAATCTTTTCAAAATCAATGTTTGTGTATTTGTTCATATGAATAAACAAATACATTCTTATCATCACTCAAAATAATATTATCAATTTGATCAATGTTATTATCTAAAATCTCTCTTTTAAAATCTGTGAAATCTTTTATAGAGAGCGTTGTGCTTCAAATATTTTTTTGAAGTTTTGTATCATATATGAATGAGCCATTTGCCCCTATGAAATAATCAATGTTGTCTGAAAAGTGCAAGTCACCTATTGATACTAAATCTCTTCCTGAGGCTAAAACAACTGTATACCCCCCTTTTTTTAATTCCTTAAACATTTTTAAATTTTTTGAACCAAAAGTTAAAGAAGTTTCTTTGTGTTTTAGCAAAGTTCCATCAATATCAAATACAACCATTTTATACATTATTTATTCCTAACTTATTACCAAACATTTTTCTGTTAGTAACAACATTGTCTTTTATTTCAATAATACCAACAATATCATTTTTAACTTCATAAATTATTCCATATTTATCATCTTCTTGAATTATATTCGTTGGTTGACCATTTAATAATTTTTTTAAAATGTCATCATTTAAACTAATAAAAGGTAAGTTAATTAGTGATTTAAAATTAATTTTAGTATCTTTTTTGGAAAGACCGTGAATCATCGTTCTTTCTAGTTTCGACATAATAGCACCTGTTCCAAGATATTTACCCATGTCATGAATTAAAGATCTAATATATGTTCCATTTGAAACACTTGCTTCAAACGATAATTTATTTTCAGAATTAGAAAAAAAAATGATATTAATATTATATATTTCAACTAAAGATGAATTCAAAACAACTTTTTTATTTTGTCTTGCAAGTTCATAAGACCTTTTTCCATTAACTTTTTTGGCAGAAAATATTGGAGGTATTTGATTTATTTTTCCAATAAAAGATGGAATCATTTTCTTAATCATTTCTAGTGTTATAACTTTATTAAATGTGTTCACAACTTTACCATCAGAATCATATGAATCAGTTTCTATATTGAATGTTGCTTCGGCTATATAAACTTTATTTTTGTTTGTTATATATTCAATTAATTTTGTATCATCATCTGTAGCAACTAGAAGTAGTCCTGTTGCCATAGGGTCAAGAGTTCCTGTATGCCCAATTTTTTTTATATTGTTTTCATGAGCAAAATTTGAAATAGCCTTAAAACTTGATATTCCCTTTTTTTTGTAAATTAACTTAAACACATCAAAATTATATATTAATTAAATAAATGTTTTGTAATAGTGATTATATTTGTATTGATTTTTCAATAACTAAAGTAAACAACAAAATATTTATCGAGTATTTTGAACTATCATAATTTGTTGAGTTTTATTTTGTATTTCTTAGTTGTGCAACTTTTATACTTTTGATAACATTATTTTATTGTGCTCTTATTCTTTTTAATTTTAAGACATTAATATTTAACAAATCAATAAAAATGTTTGTCTATTTTTTTATTCAATTATTTTGTGGGTAAAAAACAATTTTACATATATTATATGTTTAAAGAGTAAAATAAAAGTGAAAGTGAGGTTTTATGAAATTATTTAAAAAAATTGGAATATTAACGTTAGTAGGGGCAGGCGCTTTAGTTATTATCATACCTATTAGTATAGTGTTTATTAAGAAACATAATAACTCAATTAAGCCGGTAGTAAAAGTTTTAGCAAAAGAAATGGTACAGCAAAATATTAAACCAGGTGGAGTTTGATTTAACAAAACATCTTTAAGCAAAGGCGATCTTGATGGATACACAAGTATTGGACAAAGCGCTTTCGATAGTTCACAAATTTCAAAAATCGAAATCCCCGCTTCTATTACATCAATTGATAAATTTGCATTCCAAAACACATCTTCTTTAACAACAGTAACATTTGAACCTAATTCTAAATTAACCACTATTGGGCTAGGTGCTTTCGATGGTTCACACATTACAAAAATTACTATCCCTAATTTAGTTACATCAATTGGCCAAGAGGCCTTTCAAAATGCTTCTTATTTAACATCTATAACCATCCCGGACTCTGTTACATCAATTGGAAAAAATGCATTGAAAGGAACTGCTTTACTAGCAAAAGATATTTCAATTCCTTGATCATTAAAAAACCAAGTAGTTAATATTGGTTTAGATTCAAAAGTTGTAAATGGAATTGTGTACAGAGATAAACCTTTAGATAAAGGAACTCTAACAAAAGAAATGGTACAGCAAAATATTAAACCAGGTGGAGTTTGATTTAACAAAACATCTTTAAGCAAAGGCGATCTTGATGGATACACAAGTATTGGTGAAAATGCAATGAATGCACTTCAAATTAATGATCCTGAACATAAAATGAAGTTTACATCAATAGATATCCCTGATTCAGTCACAAGTATTGGTGATAATGCGTTTGTATATCTTAAAACACTACAAAAAATCACTATCCCCGATTCAGTCACAAGTATTGGCAAAAAAGCGTTTTTATCTTGTGTGGAATTAACAACTATTAAATTACCAACACAACTACAAACAATTGCACAAGGAACATTTTCAGGATGTTCCAAATTAGTCAAATTTACATGACCTATCAAATTACAAACAATTGAAAAAAATGCATTTTTAGATTGTTCAAAATTAAATAATCTACAAAAAGGACAATTGCCAAATACATTAGTACATATATTAACTGGAGCATTTGAATCTTGTAATGGTCTTACTG
>CAMQYR010000033.1 GCA_947039385.1 uncultured Mycoplasma sp. | reverse complement strand
TTCACTCGGTGTATTCATTTATTTTATTATTTAGATCAAAAGCGGTTTTGTCCTTATCTTGATAAATGTTTGTCTTGTCAAGTATTCTTTAAACTTATTATAAAAGCATATAAAACACTCTTTCTTAATTAAGTTATACTAATTAGATTTTGATATTTAAGGGCAATGGCAATCATTTAATAAGTTTATAATTGTCTTATTATCTAAATGCTACTTCTTGATATTTAAAATATTTAATTATTTATTTCCACCAGTTTTATTATATCCACTTCTAAAACTATCAAATTTATTAATATATTTTTTTTCTAATCTATCCAATTCGTCTTTTGTTTCACATTCAATAGTTCTTATATAGAATAAATCATTATTATTATAATCATCTTTAAAGTGTTTGTTTTCACATACTCCATTTTTGAAGTGTTGTAAACAAACACGCTCAAATACGTTTTTTGATTGACCTACATAATACTTCATTTTTGTTTTGTTAAAAATTATATATATACCTTTAAATATTCTTTTATTGATGTGATATTCTTTTAAAAACTTTTTAATTTCAAGAAAATCTAAAGTATTTTCATTTTTCATTTTTTCATCAAACTCATTAGTTGAAGATTCAGCATTTAGGAATATGGTTTTTTCATCTTGTACAGAATTTAATAAATTTTTTGTTGTGATGTTGTTTTTTCTTCAAATTGCAATAGCACTATGTAGAATCTTTTTATTATCATTTAGTTTTCTCTCTCTTTTTTTAAAAATCTTTTTTCAGAATTTACTCATTAATCATTTTTTTAATCTTAAATCATTTTTTTCAATTTCTCCGCCTATTTTTTCGATCACATTCTTTTGATTGGAAGAGTGATCTAATAATTGTTTTAAAATAATATCTGCTTCTTTTATGTATATGAAGTTAGGGATAGTTATTTTAATATCATAAAACATCGGTAATATAAATTGTATTAAAATCATTTCCGTGTTTTTTGAATATCACTTTGGATATTGTAATAATTGAGAATTTATATCTATCAATAAATTGTCTCTATTTGTGTTTATGGTTAATCTATAATAAATTTTCATTTGGTTTCTTGTTTCATGTGGAGCTCATAATTTTATTTTTACATTAAGTGAGTACCAATTGGTTTCTGTAAAACTTAATTCTATTTTATGAGAGTGTTTTTCATGCCAACTACCGCTTTTTAAGTTTTTCAAATTTTTAATTCTATAAAATGGATCATTACTAGAGCCTTTATTCCAATTTATGTATTTGCTTTTCATAATATTCTTCCTTATAAATTTATATTATAAACTAAATTATTAAATATTTGGGATGTGACAAAACCCTAACTAATTTTAATTCGATATTTTGAATAATTTATCGACATTTGTGGAATAGGAATGAATTTACATGGTTGTTCTGGCTTACATCTGTATTAAACAAAAAAAGATATTATTTACGGTACGGTTTATTTTGCTATAATTATTATTAACAAGTAGTAAATGAATTAAATAATTAGTTATCACAGGAGATTAAATATGACCAGACTTAAACAAATTAGAGGAATTGGTGTTGCCTCTCTTACATTATTATTTTTATCAATTTTTTGTTTTATTTTGATGATGTCAACTATATGATCGGTTGATACAACACAACCTACACAACCTACACCTATAATATTTATATATGGTGCTTCAACTATATTTTGAATTATTATGCTTGTAGTTAGTTCAATATTATCTTTTGTAGGATCTTTGCTTATTATAACGTCTGATTTTGGAAATAAATTTGCTGATGATTCAAAGATATTATGAGGTCTTTTGTCCTTATTGTTATTAGGGGCAATTGGATTATTGATTTTTTCAGTGATGAATATTAAAAAAATATCATTAGAAACAAAAACTAAAGAAGATCAAAGCAAATCTGAAAATAATGATTTTTCAACTCTTAGTAAACTTGATAAAGAAGATAATTAAAACAAAAAAACTATCAACATTAAGTGTTTTCAAAAAACATCACATTATAATTTTATAACTTGTATTTTTTATAATATTTCAAAAAAAGCTTTTGTTTCTAATGATTTTTTATTAAAATTAATATCTAATAATGAAGATGAAAAAAACAATGGGTTGAGGGGCGATTAATATATCTAAAACATATAATTATATTTATTGCGCAATAAACCAGAATGACAGAATTAGTAAATATTCTATTTTAAATTCCAATAATGATTTTTTGAGAAAAACACATTTTACGGCCGAGGAAACAGAAGAAGCTAAAAAAATTTAGCACTTTTAAGTCAAAACAAAAAGAAAAAATTTCAAACTAGTAGAAATACTTGAATTTTAATATTTTGAGAACTAGTTGTTGAAAACTTTAACATCAACAATTCATAAACAAGATATTAACAATAAAGAGAAAAAACATAAAGATATTACTTCTTTTTGAAGCCATAAATGAAAATTAAAAATTGTTGATAAAATTAAAAAGAGCATAGTGTGATGTAGTTTCACAATATGTTTATACAAATTAAATTTTAAAATACAATCAAGGTGATTTTACCTTATTTTCTTTGAGCGTTTTCTAATATGAATTGCTAAAATCACATTCCCCTCTCAATAGCTAATATGAATTCTTAGTGTTTAACTTTTTTATACATAAAGTTCATTTTAGCACTTTCCAACACACTGCCTTCTAATGCATTTATTAATTCATTATGTTTAAATCCATTAACTAAATTAAGTTTCTTATTTAAGGCGTAAACCTTGACAGTATATTTGTGATCAGTATCTGGAGGAGCACAACCGGAAAATATTGGTTCATGAGATTGCATTTCTTTTGGTAATAATGGCGAAGAACTAGAATTCATCCCTTGAACTATTTTATTTTTTAATTCAAATGAAGCATTTTCTTTTAATTCGTTCAAAGTTGGATCAATGTCAGAAACTAGTCAATGTATTCAAGTAAATCCACAAACGGGAACGGCATCATTGTCATAAAACTCAAGTGCTAGTGACGCGGTTCCTTTAGGTAAATTAGACCAACCAATATGAAAAGAACCACGAGAATTATTCATTACATTTTTCTTTACATTTGCACCAAAATCACTATCAAGATAATTGTTTTCTACGTTCTTTGAATAAATTTTCATATTATTTCTCTTTTCAAATTTTAATGTTTTTTTAATATTTATAATTATATCAAGTTAGATTATTTTTTTGTGCTATTATTAGTATATATTTATATTTTATATTATAGGAGTTTTTTTAAGTTATGTATATTAATTCAAGTGAAGAACTATTAGCAAAAGGTAAATCAATGAAAATTAGAAATATCATAGGTATTGTTTTATTTTTCACTATTATTGGAATAATTGCTAGTGCAATTATAGCTCTTATTGATTCAATCTTAATTTTAGTGACAAACTTTAAAAATGATGAATTAGATAAAAAGAAAATATTATGAGGGCTATTGGGGCTTCTTTTATTGGGCAACATAGCTTGTCTAATTTTTGCAATCAAAATGATTAATGTTGCAAAATTTGAACTAAGTCAACCTACTATCAATGAAAATTAATTTAATAACCATAATTAAAAAATATTTAAAATTAGATAGAAAATAATTTTTTGTATATAACCTTTTTTACTTTGTGAGCCTTATTTTATCCTAACTTTTCTAGGAGAAATAACTCTTAATTTATCATAAAAACTTTTGAGTACTCTGGATAGTATTAAAAAGCATTAAACATTATATTTATAAATGTAAAAATAAAATATGATATTATTATTTTTAGTGAATATAAACATATTGAAAATCAATCAAAAATGAAAAGAGGACTTTTATGAAAAAATTATTATTAGGATTAGGGGCTGTTTCAATTGCGGCATTACCAGTGTTAGCGGTTGTTTCATGTGGATCAACACCAACAAAAGTAGTAGAATTAAAAATTACTGCTAAAGAAAATGTTAATCAAGAAGACATAACTAATGCGGTGACAGCATATAATAAATCTAGTAATGAAAATGATAAATTGTTGACAATTAAAAATGTATTTGATGGTGTAACAGCAGACAATATGAAAAACTTTTCAGTTAAAGCAATAAAAGAAAATGGCGCAACTAAAAATTCATTTGAATTAAAGGCACACAAAGGTTATACATTTGTTGGAAGCCTTTCATTAATAACCTCACAGCCAAATAATAATATTAAAGTATTGCATGTTACTAAAAAAAGTGACGTTACTAAAGATAAGCTTGTTGGTGTAATAAATAACTACATTATAGGTAAAAAAACATATGATGAATATATTGGCAACCCCCAAATAGATCAGGCAAACATTGAAAAGGCAAAAGTTTTGTGATTGAATGCTCAAATAACCGGTGCAAAAAAAATATTGGTTGGTGTAAATGAAGATGCATTATCCAACACCACCATCGAAGTAATTGCTCCAACTAACGACATACCGGGTAGTTTCAAAATAACCACTAAAAAAGATTATACATTTGGTAATGGCGTTACTGAAATTAATTTACTAGTTAGTGATTATTCAAAATAATTTAATACTTAGTTAAAGTAATTATAATCTAATTAATATAGATAAAAAAGGATAAACATATGACCAAACAATTAACAAATTTTGCTCCCGAAATAGCCGTCGTCACTTTAATAAACAAGTTTTTTTGAAAATCAAAAACAGGACCATTAACCATGCTATTACTACCTTTATGCTTTATGATAATGTATAGACTCTTTAGTGATGGAGATAATGTTTTTTTTGCGAATGCTTTACCAGGATTTATTTCATTGACTACCTTACCTATTACATTAATAACTTTGCCACAAATGCTTGTTGAAATAAAACAATCTATTATTTTGAGAAGAATATCAACTTCTGAAATTACAGCAATTAAATATAACTTATTAGTCGCTAGTTGATTTTTTGTTTTATGTATATTTTCCACATTTATTATTTTTATTCTCTTCTTAGCATTTTTGAATAGTGGAATAGATAAATTAAGTTTTATAAATTGAGGTGATTTAATATTCTCATTGATAATGTTTTATATTAGTGCAATTTCTGTTGGAATTCTAATTTCATCACTTGCAAAAAAATCATCATCAGCCCAATTGATAGGACTTGGAGTAATGTTATTCACTTTAGTGCTAGCTGGTCAATTTGTTCCTTTGGTTGTAATTGGCAAGGTAGACTCTATTAAGTTTATAAGTTTAGCATCTCCAATTAATTACTCAACTGGGTTACTAAATAATGTGTTAACAAATCCTGGCAAAATAGGAATTCCAACTTCATTAAACACAAGCGGAAGCATCTTTTCAATAACCGATTTTAAAATTCCAAGTAATACATCAAAAAATCCTATTATTATTATTGCGTATTGACAAAAAGTTTTAAATTTAATAATGCCAATAATTATATTTATTGGTTTTAATATCATATCTTATAAGAATTTTAAATGGTCAGTGAGATAATGAAACATAAAATATTAAACAACAAAAGAAAAACAAGTATTTGAACTCAAATAAATGAAATTGAACTTGAGGAAAGAAAAAATCCATATCTAGATTTAGATGTGGTAGTTCATCCTAAAAATGATAATCAGGAATTAATGATTGAAGTCAAAAATCTTACTCATGAATTTAAAACTATTTTAGGAACCAAAGTTATTTATAAAAATATTTCTTTTAACATATATAAGGGTGAAAAAATAGCTTTTTTAGGGCCAAATGGTGCAGGGAAAACTTTGATGGTTGAAACACTATGCGGTACAAGAAAACAAACTTCCGGTGAAATAATTTATAATTTTGAATACAAACATAAAAATCCCTATGAAAAATTAGGTGTTCAATTTCAAGATTTTGAATTTCCGGTAGGACTAACTGTAAAAGATATGATTAAATTTATTATTAAGTTAAACAATATAACTAATATTAATGTTGTTGAATTTAACCATATCTTAAAAACATTTCAACTTAAACAAATACTTAATAGTAAGGTATCTAAATTATCCGGTGGCCAAAAACAAAGGTTGAATGTGACACTATCATTATTGAACAAACCTAAAGTATTATTTTTGGATGAATTTACAACCGGTTTAGATATTGCAATAAAAAACAATATTCAAAATTTTATCATTGAATATTGTGAAAAAAACAACACATCATTAGTATTAAGATCGGAAGAGCGTCGTGTAGGGAAAGAGTGTGCCTCTATGTGTAGA
>CAMQYR010000032.1 GCA_947039385.1 uncultured Mycoplasma sp. | reverse complement strand
TATTAGAAATAAAAGAAATGATTAACAATATATTTTCACAAATTAATGATAAAAATTCGGAATTATTAAATGATATAACAACCGATAAAAATGATGACACTGACGAGACTATAATTTTTATTTGCTTATCAAATAATTTAACCAAAGAGGCTTTTGATGATTTGTCAAATTTTTACAAAAAAAGTTGAAAAGGAATCAAGTTAAAAATTATGTTTAAAACAGTTAATGATATACTACTTGCTGAAAAGGAGAATTCTGAATCAATATCTTGTGTTAAAAATTATGAATTGACCATTGATTCACCAAACAACTATTTAAAATTTGATAAAAATAGTGATTTAAGTGGTGTGGTTGTAAATTTAGAAACAAGTTCTATTAAAGAATTATATGATAATCATTATCAAAGAGGGTTGCTTGGAGCTAATATAAGATACTTTGTAAAAAAGAAACAAATAGATGAAAAAATTAAGAATACTTTTATAAATGAAGGAAATTTGTTTTGGTTTAAAAATAACGGAATTTTACTAATTGCTGAGTCATATGAAATTAATGATCAAAAACTTTTGTTAAAAAATTTTTCAATTGTTAATGGTGGTCAAACAACTTACTTATTAGGAAATACAAATAAAAACAAAGATGCTTATGTAATGTGTAAGATTATTATCCCTAATAAAATTATGAGAAATGAAAAAATTATTTCTGATATAGCTGAAGCTACCAATTCTCAAAAACCAATAAAACAACAAGATATAATTGCTAATTACCCCTTTGTAAGGGAATTAAAATACAATTTATTGCACACTTCAAAAAACAAAATAATGTTAGAGATTAAACGTGGAGAAAGAAGAGATAAATCAATATTCCCCCAAAATTATAACTACATTAAATCTACTGCATTTGCAGGACTTATAGTTTCTACATTGCAAATGAATCCAGGGAAAGCTAGAAATGCAGTTGGATCTCTTTTTTCAAATGAAGAAGCAATCAAGAAAATTTTCAATTCAAAAATTAACCGAAATTTTTACCAAGATTTAATATATCTTTGAAATATGTATGAAGACTATATCAAATATATTTCGAAGAAAAATAGTTTATCTAAAATAATAATTAAAAATAATAAACTAATGAAATTTTATACGATTTCATCAACATATGTTTACTATCTATTAACAACCAATCAAACTATATTAAATAACGCCAGAAGAATACTGTCAGATTCAAAAACACCAATAAAAGATACTATGGATTTATTTGAAAATGTTAATACTAATGATTTTAAATCAATGCTTAAAACTTATAATAAAGAAGATATTTTTAATTTCTTCAATACAGTACATAAAATTTTGGATACAAGATTCGAAATATTAAGAGGCATTTGCAAAGAAACAGAAAAGCCATTTGATATGGCAAACATAACAAAAACTCAAAAAAACTTTGGTGAAGAATTTATTTTACCAATTGTAAGATCATTTATTGAAGATGAACAAAATAATATTCAATCATATTCATTTTCAATTTTTGATAATAAAAACTAGGAATGCCTAATAGAGCAAGATACTTTACAATGGGGAATGCTTTAATAGTTGGAGTTGTTTCAGAGATAATGAAGAATATTGATTAAGCATAAGAGGCCTTCACTCAGTATTAGAATTATAAATTTATATAAATCAAAATTAAATATCTTTCTGAGGTAAATTTATTGAAGTATTAAGTTTTGATTAACCCAAATTCATCTTACATAGATAAAGGTTATTTTAAAACATTTAATGATTATAAATTAATTTAATGATGATATCTTGAACAACAAGATTCATCTTCTAATCCCTATAATATTTATAATCATATTTCAGGACAAGTACTATCATCACGGTTATAGCAAAAAAATATCAAACATATATCATGACTCTTTCAATTTCTTAATTGAATTATAAATTAAACTAAATTTTATAATTTTTTTTATAGTTTGTGCTTTTTTAACGATATTAACGTTAAAATAGAATATATATTTATATAAAATCAAAACAACCAAATTCAATTAATGATATTCCAGTTAAATCAACACAAATTAATTTATTTGAAGCTTTTGCTAGTGTTGGATCACAACATATGGCACTAAAGAACATTTCTAATTCAATGAATTGAAATATTAATGTTGTTGGAATAGTAGAATGATTTATTGATGCCATTATTGCTTATGAAGCAATACATAACCCTCCGGGGGATAAAACCAAACGAAACAGCAGACAAGAAACCTTCAAAGATAATGTTAATTTAAGTGCTGATTCTAAAAAACCTTTATCTATCCAATCTCAAAAGAAGTATTATGAAAATAGTGAGATTGGTTTAAGATATTAGATATTATACAAAATTAGTATTTTAGTTATTATAGTATGCACTATATAAAAATAATGATGTATACTTACATGTGTAAGTATCAATATTTTAACTGCCATTATAAAAATAAATTTTTTATTTATATTAAAATTTAAGGAGCAATCAAAATGATTTTTATTAGTTATGCTTGAGGTAATAAATTAGGGAGTGCAATAGCTTCTTCAATTTTTGAAATTTTTTCTAAAGAAAAAATATATATAAATAAAATTTTTTGAGATAAAGATAAGAATTTGCTTGGAGATAAATATAATGATAATATTAAATTATGAATAGAGAAGTCGTCTTATTTTATTTTTATAAATTCTTATGAATATGAAAATTCAATACCTTGTTGAAAAGAATTACATTTAGCAATAAAAATGCTTAATGAAAAAAAACTTCAAAAGATTATTGAAATAAAATTGGATAATCAGGAAACTCCCAGCTGTATTCCTAAACAACAAATATTTGTAACATTAGACAATATTTCTGATGAAAAACTAATTATTAATAAAATAAAAAAGATGCTATTATTTGATAATTGTTTTATTAACAAAACAAATGATTTGTCTTTTTCAATAGAAGAAAAAAACATAATTTATGATATTATTAATAAATGTTTAATAAATAAAGGTGAACACATATTTTTAAATAAAATTAATTTAAAAGAGAATTTAAAAATAAAAGAATTTCTAATTAAAAATTTTATTGTTGAATATAAACCTTCAAGAGAAGATATCTTAAAAAATAATAGAAACCCCTTAAAATATATGGTAATCCCAGAATTAGAAAATAACCAAAAAATGAACCTATATCTTGAATGACTTAAAGGAGATAAAATTGGAAATTAAAGATACCATAAAAAAAGATTTTCTAATCAAAAAAGGAAATTATAAAGAAATTTTGATTGAAAAGGGTGATGAAAAGGAATTTGAAGAAGCTTGCGAAATTTTTTTTAAAACAATAATAGATGAAATGGCAAAATTTGAAGAAGATAGATTAGAAAGTAAAAGAAAATGAAAAAAGAAAAATATAGATAGAGAAAATATTTATTTCACTCCTGAAAAAATATTAAAAAATTCTCCTTTGACCATCATTGATGCTCCTTGAGGTACAGGGAAAACATATTTTGTAGAAAATTTAATAACTTATTTTGATAAAAAAATCAAAGAAAAAAAAGAAATATTTTTTGAAAAAATAATTTTTTTAGATGCATGAAAATATTCTATTTCAAAAAATTCTCCAAAAGAATTAATGGATGCACTTTTGAATGCTATTGGGGAATTAAATCCCAATTGAGCAAAAGTAAAAAAAGATTGAGAAAAAGAACATAAAGAGACAATAGAGCTCGGTTATAATGAATTACATATTTTTGGAAAGTTTCCTAAAACTATTGTTTTTTTAGATAATATAGAAAGATTAGGGAAGGATGCATGAGAAATATTAAAAGCTGTATGACAATTAGCTGAACTTAAGAACTTTTTATTTATTTTGCCTATGAATCAAAAACAACTAGATTCTAATTTAAAAGAATATTCTGGAGAAGCATTTTTTGAAAAATATATAGATATTAAATATTTTGTTTTTAAACAAAATTATTTGAATTTTTTAACAAATATGCGTTTTGATACGAAAAATATAGAAATATTAAATGATCTCTTAAACACTGAAATTAATGGAGAAAAAATTTCAATAAGAGAAGCCGAAAATAGAATAAAGGCAAATGATATATTGAATTTGAGCAAAAAAAATACTTATAACATGTTATCTGTTTTTGTAGATAAAATTTGAGGAACTGTAGAAAAAGTTCGCAGTTATTTAAAGAAAGACGTAACTCATTTTATAAATACATTAAATGAATTAAAAGATATTTTTAATGACACAACAAAAGAAGTGAAAAATATTGCTAATATATTGGTAGAATTATTTCAAAAAATAGAGACATCTAGTGAATTTAAAGAAATAACTAATTATAAATTTGAAGATGATTATAATCCATTTATAAATTGAAATACTGATTGAAAAACATGGAATCAATTGATTAAGAGTTGTTCATCAAAAATAAATATACTGATTAGTGAAATGGAAACAAACTTAAAAGAATTACATCTTAAAATAAATAAAAATCAAGGTGATAAAAAAACTCAAGAAAATTCAATTATGAAATTGATAAAAAAAATTGAAAAAGAGGAAA
This sequence comes from uncultured Mycoplasma sp., assembly GCA_947039385.1. Lineage (GTDB taxonomy): Bacteria > Bacillota_I > Bacilli_A > Mycoplasmatales > Metamycoplasmataceae > UBA710. The sequence goes on along the minus strand of CAMQYR010000032.1, from coordinate 1,797 downwards.
TGGTTGATACTCCTGATAGAGAAAAAATTCAGATTTGGAAAAATTCTAATTTAGATTATGAAAAGGATGTTGAAAAATATAATAAAAATATAGAAATTATAAATTTAGGCATTGAAAAAATAGAAATTTATGGAACGAAACTAAGAAATATATTAAAATTAGTTGAAGAACATGATTCGTTTATAGAATCAAAGATAAGTTTATATATCAAAATAAAAAGCGAGTTTTTAAATAAAATTGAATATAAAGAACTTTGATATAAATCCGCTACTTATTTCCAAAGTAAAAATTTTAATTCTAATTTATTAACATCTTATACAGATGAACTTTTTTTATCTACATTGATTGATATTATTTTGATAAAAAATAATTAATGTGTTGTCGCTTCATTATTCAATATGTTGAAGTAGGTATTTTTCTAAAATTAAAGTTTATTTCATTAAAATTATATTATGAATAATAATTTACACACACAAATAGAAGAACAAAAAAACAAAATATTAATTAATTTCATTATTCAAAAAGATAATTATTTTTTTATTAATAGAAATAAAAAAACATCAATTCCACTAATTTGTTAATCAAATATTTCTATTCGATAACACTAAAATAAGAATAAAAATCAGACGATATTTTTCTATAAAAGACAATAAAAAATATACATATTTTTTAAAAGAACAATTTGAAATTTTTGAAAAAAGTACTAAATTTGACTACATCTTTAAAGATAAAATTATCGATTTATCTTTATCTGGATTTTTCTACTTCTTTTAATCAAGATAAAATTTTTTTGCAAGAGAATTTAATAATAATAAAACTAATTTTTTTTATAAAGAATTAAAAGACAAATTAGAATCAGAGCTAAATTTAAAAGTAGTTATGTTAGAGGATGATTCAGCATCTGGTAATATACAATCGAGAATTAAAAATGAAATAAAATATTGTAAATACTTTATAGCTGATTTATCGTATAAAAAATTTGATAATACAAATAATTTAATTAATGGAAATGTAATGTTTGAAATAGGTATGGCAAAGGCATATGGTAAACCTTGTTTGTTAATAATGAATGATAGTGTATTTCCTTTTAGTTCAAATAAAGAAAATATTTAAGATCTTCCTTTTGATATTTCTTCTCATACAACACTAAAATATAGATATGAAAATGAAGATGATATTAAAAGTATATTAAAGTGTATTCAATCAGAATTAAGAAAATAAAGTATTTTTTAGTATTGCATTAAAAATTAAGTTTTCTTAATGCTTAATGTATAATTTTAATGATATTAATTTACATAATTAAGAAAACGAGATAAAAATGAACAAACGAGATATTCTAATAGACCAAATGAAACAATTTGATAATAAATATTTTAATGAAGATCAAAAAACAATCGCTATTAATATTTTAAAAAATGCTCCAGAACAAGAAGTGCAAGCATATGCAGACTTTTTATTTAATAAAAGAAGAACAGGTTTTTCTTTTGATTATTCACCTGAAATAGCTAAAGGAAGACTTATAACTCTTAGAGAAGATAAAGATAGAAGAATAAATGTTGATGATAATATAACTGAAGATGAAAATAAATTGATTATTGGTGATAATTATAATGCCTTAAAAGCATTATTAATAACACATAAAGAAAAAATAGATGTTATTTATATTGATCCACCTTATAATACTGAATCTGCTAAAAATGACGGTAATAATGATTCTTATAAAGAGGGCGAATCTTCTAAATTTATTTATAAGATCGGAAGAGCACACGTCTGAACTCCAGTCACCGCTCATTATCT
>CAMQYR010000031.1 GCA_947039385.1 uncultured Mycoplasma sp. | reverse complement strand
TATCTGTAAATTGAAATCCAAGAACCTTAAAAATAGAAATTATTTCATTTCCTATTATTAAATTTTTTGTTTCATTATAAATTTTTATTTTTTTGTTAATTTCTTTCATGGCAGATGAAAACTTCAACTCACTAATACTTTTTAACATATCCTTAATATTGTCTAGTTTAGAAAATGTATAATTATCCTCAGCTAAAATTACATTATATATTTTGATAATTGTGTTTAATTTCTTTGAATTTTCAAGATATAATTCTTCAGAAAATTCTATTGTGTTTTTATAATTAGAAGTTAATAACATTAATCTAAAAATATCAGCATTATTATTGCAATTATTTTTATTTAAAAAATCATCAGCATATAAAATATTTTTTTCAGACTTGGACATTTTTTGACCATTTAAGTTGACAATCCCAAGGTGAATTCATTGTTCACAAATTGGACTGTTGTGTAAACCGACAAATTGGGCATTTTCATTTTCGTGATGAGGAAATTTTAAATCAATACCTCCTCCATGGATAGCAAGTTCACCCCGTCCAAATTCATCTATAAAAGCAAAACACTCTGTATGTCAACCCGGCCTCCCTTGTCCTCATGGACTTTTTCAAGTAACACCGTCGCTTTTTATTTTTCATAAAACAAAATCTTTTGGATTTCTTTTTTGTTCATTGTTTTTTTTTGAAATTTTGAATTCATCTGATTTTCTATTTGATAATAAACCATATGAATCAATTGATTTGGTATCAAAATATACCGAACCAGATATATAAGCTTTATCTTTCTCAATTAACCGTTTAATTGAATTAATAATTAAATCCATATTATCAATAACTTTGGGCATTTTACTGATTGTATTAATATTGAATTTTAAAAGCATTTCTTTATAAAAATTAAAATAGTTTTCACTAACTTTCTTTTCAGAAATTCCAAGTTCTTTGGATTTTTCTATTATTTTATCGTCAATATCTGTTATATTGTGAATTAAAGTTACATTTTCTCCCAAGTGTTTTGTTGCCCTAATAAATAAATCAAAAGTTACAATAGGTCTCATATTTCCAATATGAACCTTATCATATACAGTTGGACCACACAAATAAATAAATTTCATAATATAATTATACATAATATTATTGTGATATTAGTATTGTTGAGGTGTTGGCATGATTGCAATCGTTGGAAAAACAGCAGTTGGAAAAACTTTTATATTGGAAAAAGCAAAAAGCCTAGGATATACCACTCTAAATTGTGATAATTTTTTCAAAAAAGAGTATACAAAGGGCCAAAAATGCTATGAAATCATCAAAAAAAATCTTGGGAAAACTTATGTCAATGATATTGGTGTAGATAAAAAAATGCTTAAAATGCTAATCAAGACAAAAAATGGACGAAATATGCTAGAAAATTTGATTTATCCAATTCTTTTTGATCATTTGTCTAACAATAAGTATGATTTTGTTGAAATCCCCATTTTATCTAACTTAAATTCTAATTTTGCCATTTTTTTCTCTAAAATTTTGAATATAACGGCCTCTATGGAAACAAGGGAAAAAAATTTAAAATTTAAAAATGTGGATAACTATGATTTTATGTTCTTTGATACCATAAATAATGGTTATTTAGGAAGTGATTCTGTGGATATTAATATGGATAAACTACCAAATAACATGTCTTGAAAAGTATTTTTTGAAACATGTTATATTAAAATAATATAATAAGTTTACTTAATGTTTCAAGTGCTTTAAAAGTCGGAGGTTTAATGGAAATTTATTATTTTTTTGTTGAAAATTTTGATAAAATTAACTCGAATGAGCTAAAATTCATAAGATTATTTTATTTACCTATAATTGGCCCTTTTTCTACTATTTTATATGAATATTTATGTGATTTAGATCAAAAAGATAGTGCTTATAAACCGGGATTTAATATTAATGAAATAGCAAATTTACTTTCTATGAGTAATGAAGATATTTTTTTAGCTAAAAAAAACCTTGAAGCAGTCGGTTTAATTAGAACTTTTGCTAAAAACGACAATAAAAACGGTTTAATAACCATATTAAAACCTTTAACATTAGATCAATTTGTTAAAAATAATATTTTAAAATCTAATTTAATTAAAAAAATTAGCGATATTTCTTTTGAAAAACTTATTATGGACCATAAACCAAGGCCATTAAGCAAAAATAACTATATTGAAACATCAGCAAAATATTTTGATATGTTTGATTTTGTGTTTGAAAAAGAAAAAGAATATGAAACTGCCGATTTAAAATTACCTTCTTTTAATAATCATAAAGATGCTATGAATGCCCTTTCTCCCAGTCAATATATTCAATTTATAGATAATAATCCTATGACGTTTGGAGAAAAAGAATATATTAATTTTGCTCGGAATATTGGATTTTGTGATAGAACCATAAATACTATTCTTAACTATTCTTATGAATGCAATGGAAGAATAGTTGTAAACTTTGTTAAAAAGATAACTAATGATTTATATGAAAGAAATATAACCAGCTTCAATGAAGTGACTAATTCGTTGAATGATTCAATGAAATCTAAGAAACAAAAAAAATCTACATCTATAAAGGAACTTGATTGAGGGCACTTTGAAAAAAATGTACCAAATAGTGAAACTAAAGAAATATCATTGAATGAACTTTTAGAAGATCTTGGGGATTTTATGTAATTATGAATATAGATATAAAAACATTAAAAAAAGAAATCTTGAAAGATAAAAAAATAATTGAGTTGATTCAAAAACATAATTTAACAGAGGAACAAATAAGTGATGGTTTACCTATTTTTTTAGACATTATAGAGGATAAAAAAAACAAAGATCTTATGTATACCTCTGAGATAGAAGTTCATCAAAATGGTGTAATATCAAGGAAATTAGTACCCACTAATGAGGGTATTAAGTTAGAAAATAAAAATAATTTTATTCTAAAAAATATAACTACTATGGATTACACGGTCTTTCCTGCAATAAGTATAAATAATGGCGGGGGAAATAAAAATAATGAATTTTCATGAAATGAAAATAGAAAAGACTTATTAAATTATTTTAAAAAAATAATTTTAGTAAAATTAAAAAATAATGAATACTTTAAGGGGGTTTATCTTTATGGTAATTTTGGAGTTGGTAAATCTTTTTTTACACAATCTCTTGCTAACTATTTTGCCTTAAAAGGTAAAACTGTTGCCTATATTAATAATAATGATTTAGCCAGCCATTTAAAACAACTATTTTCTGTGGGTTATAAAAAAACAATTGACTCTTTGAAAGAAGTTGATTTTTTATTTATTGATGATATAGGATCTGAAAAAAATTCATCTTGAATGTTAACTGAAATTTTGTTTTCCATTTTATCTTACAGAATGGAAAGTAAAAAAACAACTTTTTTTACTTCCAATTTTTCTTACAAGCTACTTGAAAAAGAATTTACTAAAGGAAATGAAGTAAGTTTGTTTAAAGCTAAAAGATTAATGGAAAGAATTGAAGTTTTATCTGAACCCATTTTACTTAAGGGAAATAATTGAAGAAAACTATAAATCTAAATATTTTTATATCTTTTATAACGCTTTAAATTAAAAAATAACTTAAAAAAAGGGGGGTATTTAACAAAAAACTAAAACAAATTGATTTATTTTGTGCTGAAATTAATATTGACTGTGATGAATTGTTTTAAGTAACAATTCACTTCAATATATTTATTGGAGCAACGTATATCGGAATGCTGTAAAAAGGATCCGAGTAGCGAGCAAGATAAAAATCAATTATGTTTTAGGGAGAAGTAGCACTTTTATCTTTTTTGTTGTTTATTTATTAAATGGATAACAAAACTAAAATTTATTTTTTAACTAAAAATTATTATAATTATTTGATTGAAAATAATTTGCAGCAATTACAAACTAAGAAAAAAAGACTATTTAATGATATAAATTTTACTTACTTAACTGTTTATTCTATAAAAAAAAACAGGGACATGCCCTGTCATTACGAGATAAACTCTTATTTTTAACGTTTCAAAAACTTAACTAAGCTAAAAGCAAATTTTTAATTGTTAAATTACAAACAAGTATAATTTAACAACTTAATTATAACAAATAATTGAGAAAAAAGAGAAAAAAGAGGAATTTATGGGTTGAAAAATTATTGAAATTGAAAATATGTGTAATTTAAAGATTTTTATGGATTCATTAATCGTGAGTAGAGAAAGGAAATTAATTATTCCAATAAGTGATATTGATACATTAATCATTTCCAATAACAGAATAAATATTACAGTTAATTTAATAAATGAACTTAGCAGCTCTAGTGTTTGTGTTATATTTTGTGATAACAAATATATTCCCAAAAGTTTGCTATTAGGTTTTAATGTAAAAAAGCAAAGTTATCAAGTGTTTCAAAAGCAACTTCAATGAACTAAAGAATTTAAAGAAAAATGTTGAAATAATATTAGTTTTCGCAAAATTAATAATCAATTAAAACTATTAAAAGACTACAAATTACCAACAAATGATTGAGACTTATTTATACATGAAGATGTTCAATATAAAAATAAAAATTATGAAAGCCAAGTGGCTAACTTGTTTTTTCATTCACTATATGGAAAGGATTTTAACAGGGATAAAAAAACAGAAATAAATTATATTTTAAATTATGGATATGTCATTTTAACTTCAATGGTTTCTAGAAGCATAGTTAAAAAGGGATTACACCATCAAATTTCCTTTGAACATGGAAGTGCATATTCTCAATTTCCATTGTCTTATGATATTGTTGAACCATTTAGAATAATTGTTGATAATTTTGTAAAACAATTATTTGAATTAAAAATTATTGAAGATGTGGATAGGGTTTTAAGGAAAGAACTTAAGCAATGTTTTCTAGAATATATAAGTGAATTTAAAGTGAAACTAGATGATAATTTTTTTTATCTGAACACATCAATTGACACTTTTATAGATTGAATATTGAAAGATGAAATAAATTTACATAAAATGAACTTTATATTTAAAAGCGAAAGTATTATTATGAAAGAACAAATCAATGAGACAGGATTATAAATATATGAGAATTATTTTATTTTATGATCTTCCATTCGATAATAATGAAGATACCAAAAATTATACAAAATTTAGAAATAATATTTTAAAGTTAGGTTATATACAAATACAATATTCCATTTATGCAAGAGTTGTTCAAACAAAAAGTATGATAAAACAACATCTAGAAAAAGTAAAAAAAGTGCTGCCACAAGGCGGCTCAATAAGGATCATCGTTTTAACTGAAAGACAATACAATGAAATGATTATTCTAAGAGGTGAGATAGATGAAAATGAAAGAATAAACGACTGCAAAAGGTTTAGGGAGGTTTAAATGAATAAAATTAATTTAGCATATTTTAATGAAAAAGAATATGATGAAATAAAAGAAAAGAAAAAAATTAACAATAGTAAGAAGGATACTATTCAATTAAAATATTTTGAATCATATTTTGATTTTGATTATTCAGGGGTAAAAATAATAAAAAATTATAATACAAATAAATTTATAAGAAATTTAATTAATGATGATGAAAATGTAAATAGTAATATTGCTATTAATGATTTTTATATCAAGAATAAAGACATAATTATAATATCGCCGTTTACAAAAATTAAAGATATATTATCTTCTAGAGTTAATGGTAATATCCATAATTACTTAAAAAATCAAACGCTTTTAGAAAGCAACTCAAATATTGAAAAGATTATTGTAAAAGAATACCAAGAATTCGAAAGAATATTTGACTTAACAGATATTAATTTAACAAAAGTTGATCTTATAAATTACATAGATATTAAGGATGAATTTGTAGGTAAAAACAACATTAAGCAAATATTAAATATATTAAATGAACAAAATAATAAAAAACTAATTATTTTTAATGATGTTGACTATCTGAAAATAGAGGAATTAAAATTGTTTCTAATAAACTTTAGTTTCTTATTTGTAGTAAATAATTATGAGAATAATTATGAATTTATTGAAAATTTTGAAGATTTCATTATATTTTCAAACTATAGAAATTTAAGTGATTGATATCAAGAAAATGAAATTGTCAAAAATAAGGTATAATATAGGTAAGTTTTTGATTGCTAGTTATTTTTGAAAAATTTGCCTTTTAAATATTTTGGGTTTTTAATGAGTCAAAAATTTAACTAAGCTAAAACATTGATTTTATGGTATAATATAGATTAAGTGTTTTTAATGAGTCAAAAATTTAACTAAGCTAAAACGAGACAGGAATTTACTCAGCTTTTGGAAAGTTTTTAATGAGTCAAAAATTTAACTAAGCTAAAACGAATAGAAAATGAAT
>CAMQYR010000030.1 GCA_947039385.1 uncultured Mycoplasma sp. | reverse complement strand
GATACATTTTTAAAACATGATAATGATAAAATTATATTATGAACAATAATTTCCACACACAAATAGAAGACAAAAAAACCAAATATTTACTGAATTCATTATTAAAAAAGATAATGAATTTTTTGTTAATAGGAATAAAAAACACAAATTCCATAAATTTGTTAATCGAATATTTTTAGGTGAAGAAGAAGTTAATCATCAAAGTTAGACGATATTTTTCAATAAAAAATAAGAAAAAAAAAATACATATTTTCTTAAAGAACAACTTGATATTTTTGAAAAAGGAACCAAATTTGATTATTTATTCAAAAATAAAATTATAGATTTATCTTTATCTGGAATGAGCTATAGGGATATTATGAAAAACAAGATAAACCTAACTATAAAAAACTCGTTAGAAGTCTCAATATAACAAAGCTATATATTGAAATAGATGATTCATATCAATTTGTTAAAAATACTTATTTGTTAGGAGTTGATTTCTTACCATACTTTATATTATTTATTTTAGTATTAACATAAGAACGAAACCCCTTACCTTTTTCTAACAATTTTTTGATGTTTTATGTTGTCCTGTTATTGAATAAGAATAAATATAAGTTATTTTTTTGCATTATCAAATACAACCCTAACTTCATTATTTTCTATAAAATAATAAAGACCAGTTTCGCTTCCCCTTTTATTTTTATATTCAATATGTTTATTTTTACAATTATTGAATTCATAAACACACCCTATAGTGTTATTTTAATGCATAAATAAAAACACTCAAAATTAAATTGAGTGTTTAAAAATAGTATAATTATTAGCAGAAATATGGGGGGAGTTATTTTCCCCCATCAAATTGTAACAGAGTGCTAAATATTAATAAATATTAATAATTTTATAAAAAAATTTATATTTTGATAAAATTATTTTAATCAAAACACTGCTATATCTATAATTAAGGACAAGAATGAAATTTAATAAAGAGTTAAACCATACAGCATCACATATTTTAGCAATGTCTGTTTTAAAATTATTTCCAAATACTATTTTAGGATTTGGACCACCTACAAAAGAAGGGTTTTATTATGATTTTAAATTTTCAAAACCATTATTAGAATCAGATCTTATTAAAATAGAAAAACAGATGAACAAAATTGTTGCAAATGCTTTTATAATGACTAAAAAAGACAGTAATTATAAATTTGATTTTTCAAAACAATTTTATAAAAAAGAATTAAATGATGAATTCATATCGCAAAAAAAAATTGTTACATTTTATTCAATTTTTGATTTAAATACAAATAAAGATTTATTTGTTGACTTGTGTGCGGGAGGTCATGTTGAAAAAATAAAAGATGTTAAACATTTTAAACTTTTATCACTTTCTGGGGCATATTGAAGAGGTAATTCAGATAATGATCAATTAACTAGAATATATGGAACAGCTTGAGAAACAAAAAGTGATTTAGAATCTTTTTTAACAATTTTATCTGAACGAAAAGAGCGTGATCATAGAAAAATAGGTAAAGAATTAAATCTTTTTATGTTTGACAAATTATCTGGACAAGGTTTTCCAATTTGATTAGAAGATGGAATGAAAATCAAAAGAAGAGTTGAAAAAGTTATTTTAAAATTAGATGATAAATATGGTTTCACAGAAGTTTTAACTCCAATTGTTGGCGAAAAAGAACTTTATGTACAATCAGGCCATTGAGATCATTATCAGGAAGATATGTTTCCTCCTATAATTGTTGAGAATGAAAAATTAATTTTACGTCCAATGACTTGTCCACATCACATCATTCTTTATAAATCAACTAGAAGATCTTATAGAGAATTACCTATTAGATATTCTGAACAGTCAAATCTTTTTAGATTTGAAAAATCAGGAGCTTTAACCGGAATGGAAAGAGTTAGAAGTATGCAATTAACTGAAGGACATATTTTTGCAAGAAAAGACAATATTATTTCAGAATTTAAATTAAATTATGAGTTAATAACTGAGGCATTAAAAATATTTAATATTGATATTGATTTTGTTTCTCTTTCTGTTCGTGATCCACTTAATAAAGAAAAATATTTTGATGATGATGATATGTGAGAAAATGCCGAGAATGATTTAAGAAAAGTTCTAAAGGAATTAAAAATAAAATATGTAGAAATGAAGGGTGAAGCAGCTTTTTATGGTCCAAAAATAGACATTCAAATAAAAACAGCGTTAGGTCATGAAATAACTATGTCGACTCTTCAACTAGATTTTTTGCTACCCAAAAAATTCAAATTAGAATATATAAATGAGAAAGGCGAGTTAGAATCACCCATTCTTATACATAGAGGGTTAATTGGGACATATGAAAGATTTATAGCTATTCTTTTGGAACAAACAAAAGGTAATTTACCTTTTTGATTGTCCCCGAAACAAGTTGTTATTATACCTGTTGGTGAAACACATAAAAAATATGCTGACGAAATATTTGCTCTTTTGAAAAAAAACAAATTTTATGTAAGTGTTGATGATAGAAATGAAAGAATATCTAAAAAAATAAGAGAATCTCAAATGCAAAAAACAAAAATACAACTTGTTATTGGAGATGATGAAATTAAAAGCGATAAATTATCTTTAAGATTTTATGCTTCTAAATCAATAGAGTTAATTGACAAAAATGAACTCATTAATTATTTGAAAGATTTATCTCTTGAAAAAAAATAAAACAAATACAAATTATATTGTAAATACAAAATTAAAAAGTTGGATTAAACCGCTTTATACATTGATATTGGTTGCTATACCATCTATATTTATGTGAGTTTATTTGGGTTGAGATTTTAGACCCAAAGATCAACCTCCGCCATTGAACATATGATACATTATATTAATAGTCATTTTGTTTATCTTTGTAATAATTTTAATAACTTTAATTCTTATTTATTTTAAAATTTTACCTTTATCGATTTTACCCTTTATTATTCCCATTTTGATTAGTTTTATGGCAATTTTTTTAAGCTCATGATTGCATGAAATAAATCAACAATGATATCGAGCTCTAATAATAATTCCTTCAATATTTACAGTTATTCCTGTAAATATATTTTTAAATAAATATGAAAGAAAACAATTAATAAAATCAAAAATAAAATAAATTAAATTTTGGGAGTAACTCCAATATATATTGCACCATAACCAGTATGAATATAAACAGAGATAGGTGATTTTAGTTTGGATTTAAATTTTATATCATTTTCATTAGCATATTTTTCAGCGATTTTTAAATTGTTTTCACCATATGAATAAACAATTTTGTAAACAAAATCACCAATAATGGAATTATCAACGCAAAACTGGTTTAATTTTTGAAAAACTTTTTTAATAGCCAAACTTTTAGTTCTAGAAATGCCTGCAATTGATAATTTATTGTAAACTTTAATTATTGGTGATAAATTTCCTGATGAAACAATGTGCTTTTTAATTCCTTTTAATCTACCCGATTTAATCATCCAAGATAAATCATCTAAAACGATAAAACCAATTGTCTTGGTACTTGTGTCTTTTATGTAAGAAATAACTTCCTCTAAATTTGCTCCATTTTGCTCCATCATTGATATTGCTTTTAAACCAACTTCAAGATATGTATCACCAACAAAATTATTATCTATAACAATCATATTTTTATAATTTTTAGTAAAAACTGATAGAGCATTATAAGTTCCTGACATATGACTTGCAATAGGCAAAAATATAACATTTTCATACTCATTATTTAATTTTTCTATTAAATTTTGCATTATTGGAAGAGAAGGAAGAGAAGTTTTTAAAGAAGAAGTATTTTTTATTTCTTCAATTAACGCTTCACTAGCCGGTTTATCACCTTCGTTTATAATTTTATCATCGCCAATTTCAACAAGAAGACTTAGAAAAAAAATATTTTTATTTTCTTTAATTTCATTTAGACACAACCCAGAAAAGGAGTCTATTACAATTGCGAGTTTTTTCATATTTTAAAATTATACCATTTTTATTCATTGATTTTGTTTACTTATTAAGTTACATTTTAATCTAATGCAATTTAATACAAACCTTTTCCTAAACCTTTGTACTCAAATTTTATTTTTTTGTATTTATTACTTTATAAATTAAAAATTACTTTATAATATTCAAAGGGAAGGTAAAAAATGAAAAGATGAAATTCAAAAAGAATTGCATTTGTAGCAATTCTTATAGCAACTTCTATAGCATTTGTTGTAATAGGAGCCCAAGCTGCAGCGATATCTTCTTTGCCTAATTTAAAATTATCATTAGCTGGTTTACCAGTTAAAATAGCAGGCTATTTGTTTGGTCCAATAACAGGTTTTATTATTGGTTTTATAACTGATATTTTAACCTTTCTATTTGTTCCAGTTTTTTACAATCCAATATATTCTCTTGCGCTTGCGCTTTCTGGTTTTATTCCAGGAGTTTTTGCTTGATTTTATCTTAAGAAATTTAATCAGAAATTTTTAAAAAGTGCTCAAATAAAAAAATTAAGTATTAAAAAAATCCAACATAATCATAATTTATTATTTTTTGAAAGCACAAATGATTTAACATCTGATAAAGCAGTATCAATTATTAAAAAAATTAAATTTATTGATGGTAAAATTAATATTCTTGAAAATGAAAATCTTCCTGAAAATAAATTGATGAATTTTAATTTGTTAACTTCAACATTATTCATTTTATTTTTAGTTGGTGTGTTAACAATTTTGTTAAGTAGTGATGCTATAAGAATTCCTCTTAGCAATGCCTTTAGCAAAATTCCTCTTTTGCAAGATTGAAGAACATTTTTAGTTTTTATATGGATAGGTTTTTCAATAATTATTTTATTTTTAGTAATTGCTAGATTTTATATGAAACAAGAAAATTACATAAAAATAGTTCCTATAATGATGTTTATAGTGCTTACAGAATTTATAAATCTTCCTATTGTTGCACTTGCTGATTGACTTAGTGTAGGCATTACTTTTTGAACTTCATTTTTAACTTCATTTATCATATCTCCTATCAAAATATGATTTAATTTAATAATAATATCTTTCGCAACAAAAATAGTAACCCCACTAATAATTAGCAAAGAAGCCAATGCATACAATTAAAAAAAACAAAGGATATAAAAAAAACAAAGGATAAATTATGGGAAAAACAAATAAAAAAAATATATATTTAGGTCTAGGAGTTGTAACAATTCTTGGAATAACTTTTGGAACAAGCACAGCTTTATATTTTTCAGCAGGGCAATTAGAAAGTATTGCAAAGAAAAGAGAATATAAAATTAGAAATAATACATCATTGAGTTTGGATGGCTATTATTTTGATACAACCGCTAGTTATGGACAAGCGAAAACAAAATCTACTCAAAGCTTAATGAACTCAAATTTGATTAGGGTTCAAACAACTGGAGAAACAAAATTTGCAAAAAATTCTAAAGGGGAGACAGTTGTTAAAACTCCGTCGGGATCAAAATTAGTTTTAGAATTAGCTAAAGAAATGATTTTGACTTTTAAATCAAAAAATGGAGATACTCAAAAAGTTATATTCAATAGCGATGAATCTAATAATATAAAAGAGGAAGTTAGCAATATTCCAGTTGGTCAAAAAATACCAGAAACAATAAGCTTAAAGTCAAACAATAAACTTTCGATTAATAGTGATTATTTTGATAAACTTTTGAATGGTGTGGCAGGACTTGAAAATAATGTAATGGATCCTAACAAGCAGGGTTATATTTTAAAATCTATCGGATTTACTGTTAAAGAAAACATTCCTTGAGTTTACTCAAATGGTAAAAAAACAAATTACAAAGTCAAAGTTGAAGATTTTTGATATTCATATATGAGAACATGATTATTCGATACTAAATTTAGACGCAAAAATGGTGGTTCAAAAGAATTAGACACTTACTTTATTAATAAAACATCTACAACAAGCAGATTTCAAGATCAAAAAGAATATCCAAATGACTATCTTTTAGATTTATTTGGTGTTAATTCAAAATCACTTCAAAATAAAGATGAAGCTATTACATATACCACAATTGGTGAAAAAAAAGATATTCCTACATTTACAATGGTTTCTAAGTATCCTGATAATAGCAATGAGGTTCCGAAATTTAAAGGTATTATAAATAAGATTTTTTTAAATTCTTTTCTTATTCCAGCAGCTCCTTCAGCATTTATTGATGAACTTTCAAAAAAAACCAAAGATGTTGAATATGATGGTAATAAAATTACTGGTTTAGCCCAAGAATTAGGAATTTATACTTATGGTCAAAAAAGGTCTGATAATCTTTTTGCTTCAGCATTTGTTCCTATTTCTGGTGCTGATAATAGAATTGTGTTTAAGAAAAATAAATTTTTTGCAAATTCTGATTTTGTTAATGATAAAAATACTTTAG
>CAMQYR010000029.1 GCA_947039385.1 uncultured Mycoplasma sp. | reverse complement strand
GTAAGTGATATGGAGAAATAAAATGAATACTAAAAAACTATTACCATTAGCATTAAACTTTATGTTTTTATCTTATGATTTAAATATTTTACTTATTTATATCCCTAATTATTAAACTTTATAATTCAACATATTTATATTAATTACTTGTTATTAATTTAAACAATAAAATAAAATAACACTTCCGAAAACATGATTATTTCATAGTAAAATATATATAGTCTAATTTTAATTAATATATAGTTATTTTAATGAATGTCGATTCAGAAAACCAATACTTTTTAAATAATGAAAAAGGAAATATATATGAAAATAAAACACATAATCTCACTAGGAGTATCGGTGTTTTGCCAAGAGTTGGGATTTCCTCATGCTCTATTGTAGAGTCTACACTTCCAACTACACCAACAAGCAAAATAGAGGTGAAAGTAGCAACTTTTACATCTATTTTGCAACAGATAATGACAACACTTAAAACTATCAAAGATGAGTTGACTTTATGTCTGTTGATAAAACAACACAAGATCCTCTAATTGCTAAATATAAAACAATCAAAAGACACTCCAACCCTTAGTTTAACTCCGGAAGAAATCGTGTTAGCTGAAAGAATTATTCAAATTAGAAATATTGCTGCAATAATTCAAAGTTTTTTCCGTTGCTGTTGATAATTCAGAAAACAATTATCTCTTATATTTTATGTTATTATAAAATATCTTGTCTTTATATTTTGTTGATAATTCATTTAATTCTTTATTCATAATTAAAATACAACACATCGTTAAAGTTCATTTAACAAAATAAAAAATATGATCAACAGTATTCAAGCTCTTGGTATATCATTTGAACTTAACAAGTTAAATGTGCTTTGTTTGATGAGGTCTATATAAAGTTAAAATAACAAAAAATTGCATAATTGCAATTTTATACGAGAAGTTAATAATTAGTTTTTAAATTATTTACTAATTTACTATGATGCTTTATGTTTTTTAATTATTCTTCATTTTAGTTTATAAATCAATGTTGAATCAACTAATAAAGGTAATCCAATTCTTATGCATTCTGATTCATTATCAAATTTTATTGGTAATGTAATTGTAGTAATTATTCAATCATCTGATTTGAAAGTCTGATCTCCTATTTTTGTTATGCTGTCAAGGATAATTAATTGTTTTAGAGAATGACCATCAAAAGAGTTCATGCAAATAGAAGTAACGCCATTTTCGATGATTAATTTTGCTAACTTGATATTTGAAAACGCCCATTCAGGAATTTCTTTTAACGAACTAGGAATTGTAACAGATAGTTCAAAGCCACTAAATTGATTTGCAAAAGCACTTACCCCCATTTTTTTAATGCGTTAGGTAAAATGATTTGTTTTAATTCGTTGTGATCAAAAGCATGTGCTCCAATATGTTCTAAATTTTTGTTAAAAGTGAAGTGAGTGATTGTATTATTGAAAAATGAAAAATCTCCAATACTAATTATTTCATTAGGTAATTCAACACTTGTTAATTGTTTGTTACTTAAAGCGTGTTCTCCAATTGAAGTAAATCCTTCAAAGTCATTAGCGATTAATTGTTTTTTTACCTTCTTACTTACCACCTAGACCAAAAAAAGATGATGCTATTTCTTGGGTTAATTCTCTGGGATTTGTTGGCACTTCTTGAATTGTAAATTCATTAGATTCAATCATCAATAAATTATCATTTATTTTATATCCTTCTTTAGCTGTTAGAATTATTCTCTCATTTGAACCTACTGAAGTAAGTTTTATTTGTAATCCATCCATTAAATTTTGGTCAGTTGTTCCTTTAATGTCAAAGAGTTTCTTAACAAGAGGCAATAAATCTTTGTTAAATTTTTATCTGAAGTACCAATAGATGAAATTTCTTCTTGTGTAATTATTACTTGTGATGTAGATGAATTTAACTGTAAATTAATATATTCAACCGGAGCAATGTAAAGAGTGAATTCAGTAGATTCTAATATTGAAGTATTGTTTTCAAACAGATGTCCTTGTTTAGCATTTAAAACTAAGACACCTTTTCCTTGTTGAACGTTGTTCTTTTTTGAAATTGTGAATTGATTAAAGTTTGAATCATAAATACCATCGAATGCTGAAATAATAGTTGATTTTAAAATGGGTTTACTATTCAATATTTCATTAGTTATGTTGGTAATTAAGTTTGCGGTTTTAGTTGTGATTCCGTTAATGATTGTGAGTTCTTAATTAGAATTGCAAGACACTATAGCGAGTGGGGGTTGCTAATGCAACTCCTAAACTCAAACTCAATAAATGTTTACTATTTTAATCATATGTATCACCTCTAAACTCATTAATAATAGATAGTGTTAAAAAAGAAATAATGAGTATTTGAAATCAAATAATGGTCTTTTTAATACATTAAAATACTTACAAATAATTAAAACCTATGTTAGAAAAGCTGACAACGTATTCATCATTGTTAATCAATGATGATATAACAATGATATAACAAAAAAGTTAGTAAAAATCGAAGTATTTGATATTAATTAAGATAAAAATACCCTAATGAGCATTTTAATAATACATAAATTAGATTAGATTTGATATAGTTTGTTTTAATAGAGAAGGATTAATGCTAATAACTTCTGATAATGTTTCGGGGTTTTTAAAATTAACTGTTAGTTTTAGTAGTGGACCTTCTTGTATAATAACAATATCACTAACTTTTTCAGCCATTTCTTTATTGGTTTCTGTTTTGATTAAAATATGTGTTAAATCATCAACTTTAGTCATGTTTGTAACATAAGCAATATCAACGGTTTTTAAGTATTCTGTATCTAATTCATATTGAAATTTTCCTGTGTCAGAAGGGTATACAAATGTATTATCTAATGAAGCGGATGGAGCAAAAAATACTGTATCCATAGTTACATTTTTTTTGGGAGCTATTTGATTAAAAATATCACTTAGTTTTAATTCATAACCAATAAGTCCTCCTAAATTATTTAATTTCTTTTCAGAATTTAAAGCATTAATTCTATCGAATACTCCAAGATCATCAAAATCATTATCATCATCTTTTTCACCCAAAAAGTATTCTTTTAAATCAGAAATATCAATTCCTCCTTCATTTGTACTTGCAGTGTTAATCATTTTAGTAATTTGATCTATTTGAACTTGTGAACTAATAACTGGTTTAATTACTCAATCGATTTCTTTCACTTTTATATCTTCTGAATCATCATCTCTTTTTTCTATTTCTATTTCATAACTAACCTTTAATTTTGCTGTTCTAAAACCTGTTTTAGGATCAACTGCACCAATACTAAGAACTTTTATTCCTCTGTCGATCAACTCAATTTCAGTATTACCTTTTTCAAATTCATAAATATCATAAAAATCAGTTAATATTAAATCAAAATCTTTTTGCAACATTTCTACTGTAAGAGTATTAATTTTGTTTTTTAAAATTTCTTGTGCATTTGTGTTGAATGCAGGATCAATTACCATTTCTTGTTCTTGATCTTGAATAGCAACTTTTGATCCAGTAATTGATTGTTTAACTTGAAACTCTTTGGCATTTAATGTTTGTCCTGTTTTTGTTTGACCACATGATGTGACAGTTAATATTGGTAATGCTACTATAGATAGCGTTCCTAATCCTAATAATAATTTCTTCATTTCTTCATCTTTCTTAATATCTTTTTTAAAAAGTTATCAATTTATAATATTTAGAAAAATTATATCACTTTAGAAAAAACTATAAATAAAATAAATATATTATTATTGTTGTTAATTAGTCTTTAACTTTTACAATTATCGCTTTCAATCTTATTTTTCTGCATTCTTTTCTATATAAACGATAGAATATATATTTATATAAAATCAAAACAACCAAATTCAATTAATGATATTCCAGTTAAATCAACACAAATTAATTTATTTGAAGCTTTTGCTAGTGTTGGATCACAACATATGGCACTAAAGAACATTTCAAATATCAACTCAACTCATATTGCAGAATAAAGTTTGCAAAAAAATAATCAATTATCGTTTGAAGATTCAAAATTTTTAGGTTCAATTGTTCAAAAATACATTTCAAAAAATATAGAAGAAATAACTAAATAATTTCAAAGAATTATAAATTCAAAAGTCGATGACTTATTCTATAACAGACAAAAAAAACCAACCAATTTAGATTTATATACAAATGAAATTTTTAAAGATTACATAAAAGACAAAGTACTAAATTCCAAATTATTTCAGAAGAAAAAGAAAAAGAAAAAATAATATATAATTTAATTAGTTAGTTTAAAGATTTAAGTTACCACCTAAAATTGAACAGTATCAAATTATGTTTTTCTTTTACATACTTGTAAAATTTACATTGTTAAAAAAACCGAACTATCATCATTATTTTTATAAAAATCAATATTTATAAGATGAGATTCATATGAGTTTAGTTCTTCAATAATTTTTGTAGAAAAAAATGTTACAAAAGCAATTAGTTTATCAAATAAATATTTTTCAATATAAAGTAACGAAGTCTAAGTTGTAATTCACTTTACTATTGGTATTTATTTATTTTATTATTCATATCAAAACCTGCTTTCTCTTTCGTGATAGCTTTTTTATTAGTAAATGACTTATTTACTTAGTTTTACATTTAGTTTGCTTGTAATGACTGTTAAATTGACTAATATGTATGGGGTTTTTAGCTATTGTTAAGATGTTTTACTTCCGATTCAGCAAAACAGTCAGAAAAAGATTAAAACAGTTTAAAATTTCTTTAATATGCAATCAAACAAAACAAAAATTAATTCCAAAACTTTAAAAGTTTTTGAAACTTTTTCAGGAATTGGAGCTCAACACAAAGCGCTTCAATTCTTAAAAGACAAATATGACTATAATTATGAGGTTGTAGGAACAAGTGAATGAGACGTTGATGCTCAAATATCTTATGCTGCAATTCACTATCCAAAATTTGAATCAAAAATTAAAACAGTTTCTGAAAAGAAGATGGATGAATATTTGTCTAAATTTGATCATTCATTTTCAGGAAAAGAATTAACTCCTGTGTCAAAAATTATTCAAATGGAAATTGAAAGAAAAACAAAGTACTATAAAGCCCATGTTATTTCCAATAATATGGGAAGTATCCTCGGAATCGGGGGGGGGGTTATATAAGTCTATTGGAGACATTGACTTAGTAACTTATTCATTTCCATGTCAAGATTTATCAGTAGCGGGTTCTTTTCACGGTTTTAATCAAGGCATGGCCAAAGGCAATGGAACTCGTTCGGGTTTATTATGAGAAATTGGTAGAATATTAAATGAATTAAAAGAAATTGACAAAATGCCGAAATTTCTTCTTTTGGAAAATGTTCCTAACATGATTAGTTCTCGTCATGTTAAAGATTATATTGCTTGAAAAAAAGAGTTATATAATTTAGGTTATCAAACAAAAACATATGTTGTTAATGCAAGAGATCATGGACTTGCTCAAAACAGAAAAAGAGTTTATGGTATTTCTGTTAAAGGAAATTATCAAGTTGATGATCAATTTGAAATAATCGATCTTGATGAAAAAGTATTCCCAAAAAAATTCGAAAAAGTTTCCAAATTAAAAACAAGAGAATTAAAAGATATTATTAAACAAAATTATGAAAATGAAACTCATCGAAAAGAAGCGCTTGAAGTAATACCTAATAGAACTCCTTCTAGAGAAAGAATGTTTAATTTAAATTACAAGCTAAATGATTTTGATAAATATAAATATTCAAGAACAGTAACTACTAAGCAAGATAGACACCCTAATGCCGGTGTAATTAATTTAAAAAATACTTCTTTAGAAACAAACGATAAAGTCAAAGCAAATTATCGTTTTATTACAACTAGAGAAGCTTATTTGTTAATGGGTTTTGATAACAAAGACTATAACAATGTAAAAAAACAAAATATCAGAAAAGAAAAACTTTATCAACAAGCCGGAAATTCAATTGCTGTCTATGCAATAATTGCAATTATTAAAAAAATTCAGGAGTTGAATAATGAATCTTAATGATAAGATAAATTTTATATTAGGAAAATTTAATGATCCGAAGGAATTTGCAAAATATGGTATTAATAAAAATTATAAAGCTAAATTATGAAATATAGACACTTCAATTCTAGGAATATTAGAACAAATGAAGTTAAAGATAGTTGATATAAAAACTCCTATTTTTCAAATAGAAATAAGAAAAACAGGAATTAATGAAAAAGGGAATAATAAATTTAGTATTTATATTGATGAAAAAAATATTACTCCTTCAAGAATAAAAAGTGAAGTATCATATTCTGCCATAAGACAATATTTACAAATACTATCATCTTTAGGGATAGTTATGTTTGGGGATAATGCAAAAAAACAAATAGAAGGATTTTATAGTGTTTCAGCAAATTTTCAATCAACTATTTGTAACTTTAAAGAATCAGAAATAATTAAAAGGCTTATAGTGTTTTGTCTTAAAAGAAATATATCTTATTCAAGAAATATATCTTTTTCTATTTTTTTATCAGCACTTAAATATTATGAATATAACTTTGTTAATATCAAAAAAAATAATAAAAGAGTTGAAAAAAGAATGAGCAAAGACGATGTTAAAATTTTTGATATAACATCCATATATGGAAAATTTTATACAAAAAAATGTTTAAAAGAAACCTATGGAAAATTAATTAAATATACTTTAAAAAATGAAACTATTGATAAATTCATAAATGATCTAATTGATATTCTAGAAGAAAAAAATGAAAAAGATGATTTTTCATCTGAAATATTATTACAAAATTATTTAAATACCCTTGAAAAAGAAAGGGCAAAATTTAAAAGTAATATAGAGAATAATAGAGAAACTCTAAATCTTTATAATGGATCAGAAAATCTATATTCGGATATTATCACTATGAATAATAGTATGGATGGCTTATCCCGTAAATTTAATGAATTAAATGCAGCTCACATATATAATGTATGACAAATTAAAGATGATTTAAAACAAGTTTTTGAAATTGATAAA
>CAMQYR010000028.1 GCA_947039385.1 uncultured Mycoplasma sp. | reverse complement strand
CCACATCAACTTTTTAGGAGAAATGCAACATGAAGAAAACAAGTTGCTCGTTCATTGGCTACAGATGTCCTTGTTCACGGAAGAATAACAACAACTGAAACAAGAGCCAAAGAAGTTAGAAGACATGTTGAAAAAATGATTACAAAAGGTAAAATTAACACTTTGGCTTCTAGAAGAGCAGCAGCAGCATTTTTAAGAGATGTTAAAACAAAAGAAGGAATTCCTGCCTTAAAATATTTATTTGAAACTATTGCGCCTAGATACAAAGATCGCAAGGGTGGTTACACTAGAATCATAAAACTACCAGCTCGCCAAGGTGATGCTACAAAAATGGCAATTCTTGAATTGGTAAAATAATTTTAAACTCATTTTGTGAGTTTTTTATTTACTAAATTTTTAATCAGCAAAAAATCAAAAAGTTTATTTCAAACTTTTATTATATTCATCTGCAAATGTTTTAAATAACAAAGTTATGTGATTAAAAACAACTTCTTCATTTTCTTCATCATACTCAACGATTATTTTTTCATCATCTGGCGTTTTTGCTGCCAAATTTATGAGGAAAGTATTGATGCCTTCATTCGATCATTGTGTTGAATCTTCAGAAATTTTTAGTATTTCTTTTGCAAAAGAAACTAAAATATCTTTTTTATCACCATTCTTTGTTTCTTTTATAGTTAATGTCATATTTATTTATCTCCTTTTAATTTCATATATCTTTTTTCTAAAAACACAATACCACCTTCAAGAAAATGTGTAGCTTTTGATTCATTTGTATTTGTTTTAACAATGCTAGCTTCATAATATTGATTTTTATCATCATTAAGATCAGCAACAATAACCTTTCCGGGATTTGACAATATTCCAATATTAGCATTGTGTGTAACAATAAAAACTTGATTATTTTTTTTATTTAACATATTTAGAATATTTGTAGCAATAGTGTAATTATCCAAATTATCTTCAGGTTGGTCTAAAAACAAACTTTGGTCAATCGAGCGATTAAATTTATATTTAATACCATATATAGATTTTTGACCTAAAGACATGGTGTCATAGTCTTTTCCTTCAGCGAATACTCTAACATGTTTTTTTATGTTTTTGGCAATACATTTAGATATTTTTTCTTCATTGAATTTTTTTGGACCTTTTTTAATTAATTCTAATAATCACTTTGTTATGTCGCTTACACTAGTTGGAGTTGGAAGGACAACTTTTAAAATATCTATTATTGATTCTAAATTTAACTTGATGTTTGAATCTATTTTATATGATAGTAATTTTGTATCAACAACATTTTCCGAAAATTCTAAGACAATGCCTTGGTTTATTAGTTCTTCAAATAATTTTTTTTGTTTTACAACATTTAATGCCAAGGTTTTAAAATAATTTTGCGCTTGTTTTTCAAAAGCCTTTAAACCTTCACCATTAAAATCGTTTTGTTTAATATGTTCGATTACAGTTTTATAAGATTTATCAAAACTCATAATCATTAATTTTATTTTATTTATATGTTGAATTTTTTGTTTAATTAATATTAATAAATTTTTGTGACTTATTATTAATGTGTTTATGTGTTCTAAAAAACTTTTTTCAAAATCTTTGTCTTTATAAACATTTGAAAAATTAAATTCTTTCATTTTTTCAAATTCTCTTATTTGTTTTTCTGAATTTGCTTTAATCGATTGTAAATATTCTTTTTCAATTTTAAGTTTAAATATTATGTCATCATTTTTATATGACAAATCAATAATCAATCTTGATTTGTCATCGTTTTTGGATTTTATTTGAAATGAATTTGATCAATTAATTTCGTTATTTTTATTCAAATTTGAAATTATTTCCATTCCAGTATAAAAAAACTTAATTTTATTTATTAGACCTAAAATAATTGGTGAATTATTAATTAAATTTTGAATATATTCCGTTTTTTGTTTTTCAATCTCTTCTAAATTGTTAATGTTTTTCTTAATTGGATCATCTTGAAAAATAACATCATTCCTATTTGTAAAATCCACTATCATGTCTTTTTTTGTTTTCGTTGATAGTTGGTTAACATTGATAATTTCATTGCTAAATTTAATCGCTTTGATGAATTCTAAATTAAAATCTTTTAGTGCATCAATAACATTTTTAGAAATATAACCTGATTGAATAGAAGCTAGTAAATCAAATAATGTTGACTTACCGCCTCCTTTAGGACCAATTATTACATTAACTTTTTTGTCAAATTGAATCGTTAAATAATCTCCTGATAAAGCATTTAAAGTGTTCGTTTTTTTGAATATAATTTCTTTAATCACTCGTTACTTCTTTTGAAAATATTTTATTTTCTCTAAATTTTTCTTCAAGTGAATTATAACTTATTGGGTTTAAAATAATTTCAGTTACTAATGTTTTTTGTTGTGGGTATGATTTTCAAATATGAGTATCTGAAAATGAAACAACAGAACTAATAAAACCATCTTTTAATGTTTTTAAATAATTAGGGTGAGTTAAATTAGTTACTTCAAAAGCATCGAATTTTAAATCCTTTAAATCTTCAGATTTAAAATGGTCTGACTTACCAATATGAGGTATTCTTAAAACATCAAAATCATCAAAAATTTTATTTGCATTATCAATCGTTATTCCTCTTTTGGGAATTGATTCGGTTATTTTTTTTATTTTTAGTAATTGATCAATTGCTAAATCTTCTTTGAATATATATATTAAGTTTGCTATTACACCATTTTTCCGAACCACATTTACTTCTATTCCTGGTAAAAAAATAAGACCACCAGTTTTGCCTAATTTTGATGATTCTAAGTACAAGTCAACATCAAAAACATTATGATCAGTAAAAGACGCAAGTCTAACACCTGATTTATATATTCGTGAGACTGCGTCATACAATGAATCTCATTTAATTGCATCTCCATTTTGTGAAGAAGCATATGAATGTAAGTGTAAATCAACTTTCATAATAAACCTTTCTTTAATAAAATTATATCATATTTTAGCAAGTAAAATGAGATGCATATTATTTAGCTTTTAATTAATAATTATTAATTAAATTAAATAGTGAAAGAAGTTTATTAAATGATTTTTTTGATGAAATTGAAATATTTTTGTTTATATTTTTGTTTTCAGTATTGGTTTCATTTATGATATCACTTATTCCTTTAATACAAAAAAATGGTATTTGATTTTTATCACAAACTTGTGCAATTGCAGAAGATTCCATATCAAATAAATCAACATTTAATTCTTTTTTAATTAATTTCAATTGATCAATTTTATAAATAAAACTACTTCCACTAGCTATATTAATTGAATCAGTTGTTTCAAATGAGTTCCTATAAAATTTTTTTTCACCAGGAGTTTGACCTCTTGGGTATCAAGGAGTTTCAACATCATAAAAATAAAATTTATCAGGAATCACAACATCAAATAATTTCAAATTTTTTGTTCCACCAACGGCACCATAATTTAAAATTTTTGTAAGTTTATAATTGTCAATTAGTTTTTGTGTAAACATTGCTGCATTAACAATTCCAATTCCTGATTCAACAGTAATTATTTCAATTTCATTTCATTGATAATGAGTAAACTTTGTTTCTCCAACATTGCTGTTTTTGATAAATTTTAATTGTAAATCATGTATTTCATTTGGATCTGCTATTATTAATCCTCAAGATTGCTTCATTTTTTATAAATTTCCTCTTGTTTTTGTGTGATTGTTAACCCTTTATTTTTATTGAATTCTCATGTTTCTTTGACAACTAAGGCAAATGCCTTGTCAAAGTTGTCAAAACACATTTTTCTAATTTTTTGAATACCTTCTCATTTTCTGCCTAAGCATAATTTATCTGCCATAAAAACCAATTTATCCATAGTGGATAATTCTAGCGAAAGTGAGGTGTGTACCTTAATTGCATTAGTTATTTCTTCATCATCAACAAAAAATTCCCTTTGTAATCATATTGAACCGGTTGTTTGATGCAATTCATAATTTTTAAATTTAGATTCATCAATAGAAAAAAGCGCTAAAAATGATCGTTGTTTGTTTTCATCTCACTCTTTTGTTATATCATGCATCAAACAAGCGTAATAAGCTTTTTTAGCACTAATTTTAAGATGTTTCGCAATATCAACTCCAAATTTTGCAGCATATAATGAATGCTTATATCTTTCTACACTTAAAGTATTTTTTACAATTTCATCAAAATATAACTTGTTTTTTCCAATATAATGTTTAACTTTTGGGGAAACATCATTATATTCTCCGTGTAAAAATCTTGTGCTAGATTCAATACTTATTTCATTGTTTAATAATAAACAATTATATTTTTTAAGGTTTATGTTAGAAATAGATTCCCTTCTTTTAAAAACTACAATGGTTGAAATGGTTGAAATTTCTTCGATGTTTTTTCATTTATTTAATTTTGCTAAATGGTCAGATCCAATAATTAAAAATAATTCATCATTTGGATATTTGTTTTTAAAATATTTTATTGTGTCTATCGTGTAACTAATACCTTTTCTGTTTATTTCAAAATTTGAGATAAACATTTTGTCTTCCAATATCAGTTCAATCATATTGACTCTATGCTCGTGATTAATTAATTGAATATTTTGTTTGAATGGACCTTTAAATGATGGAACAAAAATAAATTCATCCAAGTTAAGAAGTTTAATTGCACTTTGTGCTAGTTTTATATGTCCTTTGTGAATGGGATTAAAGGATCCACCGTATATAGCTATTTTCATTATTAATAATAATAAGTTAAAAAACAATTATTTACATTATTTTATAATAATTTATTTTGACCCGGTTTTTTATATTGTTCAAATTCTTTTCCCAACATTACAACTTTTTTGTTCATTTTAGAATTAATGTTTTCAATAATGGATTCTGTTTTACTTAATTTTGGATCAGGTTCAAACAAAGAGTGACTAACCATATTTTGAAATGAATTTCCCAACTTAGAAACAATTATACCTATGCCAATTAAAGGTTCTTCTTTTCACAAATTACTCATTAATTTACTTACATAAAAAAATATATCTTTTGATGAACTAATAAATTTGTCAAGAGAAATTGATTTTGATTTTTTCTGATTTTCTATTTTTATATTAATTGCTATATTGCGTGTAGAAAGATTTCGTTCTACAAGTTTTTTTGAGACAGCATCACAAAGTAATCTAAAATTTATATATATTTCTTTTGAGTCATTGGAAAATCCATTCATAAACATTTTCTCATTTCCTAATGATGATAAAGAATTATTTTTAGTAGTTATATCATTATCTCCAATTCCGTTAGCATTATTGATTATTTTTTTTGTTTTATTTAAAAATATTTTTCTAATATTTTTATTATTTATATCTTGTTTTGCCAAGTCCTGAATTGTCAATATATCTAAATTAATTAATTGATAAGAGGTTTTTTCACCAATTCCATAATAATTAGTTATTGGCATTGGTCAAATTTTATCTTTAAAATTTTTTCTAGTAATAATGGTTATCCCCATAGGTTTATTTATTGCTGTGGCCATTTTAGCTAAAAATTTATTAAATGAAATACCAAGTGAAACAGGCATAGACAATTCATTAAAAATTTTGGTTTGGATGTGATGAGCTAAATTTTTTATTGAATTATATTTTTGTCAAATGTCAGTAACATCAATATATCACTCATCAATTGAAACTATTTGAATACTATTGGAATAGTTGTTGAAAAGAAGGTTGTATATTTTTTTTGAATAGTATTGATAAAGATTTTTATTTGGATTAATAATTATTAAATTTTTGCAATATTTTTTAACTAAATATAATTTTTGAGGAACTTTTGCACCCTTATTTTTAGCAGCATAACTTAACGATATAACTACTGAATTATCATTATTAAGACTAATTGCGACTTCCTTATTTGCTAGTTCAGGTCTCAAAGCAACTTCGCAACTAACAAAAAAAGAATCAACATCAATATGAATTATTACTCTGTTTTTTTTGTTCATTTAACTTATTATATACGGTATAAATTTATTTTCATATTGATAGATTAAATTTTTTCAAAAACTTTTGTAATCATCAAGGCACACTCTACTCTATTTAAATGTTTTTTAACATTTGAAAAAACAGACAACTTTTCTAATGAAGAAAATTCATCATCAGTCATTTTATTTTGGTTAATTAAGTTTTTAAAATTTAAAGATAATGTTTTAATATTTTTAAAGTTATCTTTTGAAGCTTCTTCTAAAAATATATCTGTTGATGCTAAAAAAACCGCACAACCAGTCGCCATATAGACGAAGTCAACTTTTTCATCTTCTAATTTTATCAAAGTTATTTCATCAACGCAGCTTTCACTATGATGATAGTATGTTTTAAATCCTTTTGTGTTAAAATCAGAAGATTTTTTCCTTCTAGGATTCATATAATAATCCATTATAATCTCTCTCTTTTGATTGGAATTATATGAACCCAAGAAAATCACCTCCCTTTTTTATCATTTCACAAAGTTTTATAATATCTTCTTTTGTATTGTAAAATGATAAAGAAATTCTAATATAAGTTTTGTTTGTTATTTTTTTCAAGTAGTGATTACAGAAAATGCCAGACCTCACATAAATATTATTATGTCCAAGATATGATGCAACGTCTTGTGGTTCTATTCCTTTTATGTAGAATAAAAGGATTGAATCACCTCTTTTGGAATCGATTATTACATTATTTATTGTACTTAATTCATCAAACAAAAAGTTAGATAAATTATTAATGTGTTTGTTTGTTTCTTCTAAGTTTAAAGAATTAAAATAATCTATTGCTGCATTTAAACCGAAAATTCCAGCAATATTCATTGTACCCGGTTCATGCATTAAAATCGATTCTTTATTTTCTCAATTAGTATCATCAGTAATATAAGCTACGGCACCACCACCAAATCTTTTTGCTGGTAGTTTTTTTATTATTTCTTTTTGAATTGCTAAAATTCCTACACCAGTAGGTCCATAAAATTTATTTGCACTAAAAACAATGGCATGTGAATTTTTCAAACTAACTTTTTCATGAGCAATTGCTTGAGCTGCATCATTAATTAAAAATGCACCCACTTCATTAGCTCTTTTATAAATAGCATTAATATTGTTTTCT
This sequence comes from uncultured Mycoplasma sp., assembly GCA_947039385.1. GTDB lineage: Bacteria > Bacillota_I > Bacilli_A > Mycoplasmatales > Metamycoplasmataceae > UBA710. The sequence continues at coordinate 155 of CAMQYR010000028.1, read as the reverse complement.
GCTTGAAAAGAGTTGTTCGTTTGTGCAAAACAAATTAATTTTGTTTTGTTTGTTATATTATTTAATATATCGTTTGTTAAAACAATTTTTGATCTTGTTTTTTTTGAAAGCTCTATTCAAGGAATAATGTTAGAAGCATGATTTAGTTTACTTAA
>CAMQYR010000027.1 GCA_947039385.1 uncultured Mycoplasma sp. | reverse complement strand
GACAAATTTGGTCGTACTGGATGATTAAATATGATGAAAGATAGATTAACTCTTGCAAAAGATTTATTAAAAGATGACGGAGTAATTTTTGTTTCTATCGATGATTCAGAACAAGCATATTTAAAAGTTTTAATGGACGAAATATTTGGGGAAAGTAATTTTGTAAGTAGTTTGGCTGTTGAATTAACTAAAACACAAGGAATGAAAGTTAAAAGTGCAAAAAATGGATCAATAGTTAAAGGTCACGAATATATTTTAATTTATTCAAAAAGAGAAAGTGCAATTGTTAAAAATGTATTATATGATAATAATGAAGATTTATTTGATACACATTATTCTCAATATTTTGATTTTAATATTATGAAAAAACCAATTATATTAATGGATTATTTTAAATCTAATTTATTTTTCACAGATAAATTTAAAAAATATGATTTGAAATATAAAATTTCAAATATACATAAATTAATGTATATTGATAAAGAATTTAATAATTTTATTTTAAAAGAATCAAAAAATATTTATCATATTCGTAATATTGATTCTGAAAAAATACAATTATTAAATATTAATTTAAATGAGGTTATATTTTATGAAAAATATTTACTAATTAAAAAACAAGAAGATGGAAAAATACTTCAAATGCAAAATATGTTAATGTCTATTAAAGAAAGCAATAGTTTTAGAAATGAAATTAGAAGAACATCAATTAGAGGAAGTTTTTGAAAAGGTTTTGATAAAGATTTAGCAAATTTGGATAAAGAGGGGGGGGGTTTCATTTAAAAATGGTAAAAAACCTTTAAGACTTATTAGACAATTGATACATTGAGTTTCAAATAGCGATACAATTATTTTGGATTTTTTTGCAGGATCTGGGAGTACGGGTCATGCAGTTATGGATTTAAATAAAGAAGATGGTGGAAATAGAAAATTTATTTTAGTTACAAATAATGAAAACAATATTGCACATAATGTGACTTTTGAAAGATTGCATAGAGTAATTAAAGGGGAAGGCACAAAAAAAGAAAAAGACTTTTCTTGATTAAAAAACAACAAACCATATGATGGCGTTAAGTTAAGAGTCATTAATATTGATGATAGTGTTAAAATTTCTTTAGATCAAGAAGATATTGACGAAACAATTTTTGATGATTGTAAAAAAGGATTAAAACTTTTAGATAATAAATACAATAAAAAAGATTTAAATTTATATTATGATTTAGCTGCCCTTAATCCTATAAAAAAGGTTGATGAATAATTTGCAACTCACTAAATCACAAAATAAGGCTGTTTCTAAATTATTTGTTAAATATTTAAATAGAGACGAATATAAACTAACTTCTTTTAAAGCTCCTACTGGATCAGGGAAAACTTTTATGGCATCAGAATTAATTTCTAGAATTTTTTCCGAAGAATTAGGGAAAAAGAAAAAAACAGTTATTGTATTTGCAACAATATCAAATGCAGAATTACCTAAGCAACTTACTAAAAAATTAGAAAGTTATCAAAAATTTCATGAATTTAATAATTATAAAATAGAATATATTTATTCTCCTTCTTCTGCTAAATCAAATAAAATGGAAGATATTAAAGAATTTAATTTAGAAGACAATAAAGTTTTTGTTTTTGGTACTTCTTCTTTTGGAAAAAATACACTATTTTATCAAAATAGAACATTAGAAAACTTTATTCAAGAAGCTGATATTAAAGATTATCAAATTATCTTTATAAGAGATGAAGCGCATATTGGTGGAAAAAGAGAATTATCAAAAGATTATTTAAAAAATTTTGATGATAAAGTAAAGAGTGCTGCAAGCTTTATTATTGAAATGACAGCCACTCCAAAAGATTCTAGAAACTTTGTAGAACTAACCAACGAAGAAATGAATGAAGATGATGTTTATTTATTAAAAACAAAGCCAGAATTACCAAAAAATTTGGATTTTGAAATAGATAATGAAAAACTAATTAATAACGCAATAGAAACTTTTATTCAAACTAAAAAAGATTATGAAAACATAGAAGATTATGTTATTTATCCGGCAATGTTAGTTCAAATTGCAAATGATGCAGATTATGAGAAAGATTATCAAAAAAATCAAGATTTTAAGGAAGGTCTTGAACTTTTAGAAAGAAAGCTAAGTAATGCAGGATTAAAGTATCTTAAGTATTTAAATAGTAGTCCTCAAGTATTTGGAACAAGTGTTCCTGCCACATTAGAATATGCTTCTAAGCTAGATTCTCATATTGATGTTATTATTTTTAAAGTCGGGCCTGCGACAGGGTGAGATATCCCTAGAGCTAATATGCTTTTACAATTAAGGAATGTTTCTTCAGAGAGTCTTAATATTCAAACTATGGGAAGAATCATGAGAAATCCTATTCCGACATTAGAGAAAAATTCAGTTACAAATAAATATTATTTATATTCTAATTATCAAAAACCTTCTAGAGAATTAGCTACTTATTCTTTAGAAGAACGCTTTAAAGAAAAAAAATTATTTGTTGGTATAATTAATCAAAAATCTAGAGGAATTACCGAAAATAATAAAGAATATATGGATAATGTTATAAGTTATATTAATAGTAAAGATTTCTTAAATATTGTTCAAGATTTACATCAAGATAATATTATTTATGATTCTATAAACTATGGATCAACAACTGTTCCTAATAAAATTTCTAATTATGTTAGTTTAAAAATTTATAATATTAAAAAATCAAATGAGCTAGAAAAACAGTTTAAAGTTTCTTTATTTTATGAAAGTTTGAAAGAAATAAGTAATAAAACAGGTAAAAATATCGAAAAAGTTATATATGCTTTTTATAATTTTGCTTCTGATAAATTAATAGAATTAATGAACGCTAATTCTAAGTGAATTAGTGATGAAGAGCCATATATTATTGAACAAAATGCAAAATTATTGTCTATGTCTAATTATAATATTTGAATTGATAATAAAAGTCCTAAAAAAGTTGATACAAGTTCTTTTAAAAATTATGGTTATTTTTTAATTGAAGAAAATTATAGTGATAAAAAAATTCAATATTTAGATTCCTGGCCTGAATGAAGGTTTTTTAAAGAATTTGAAAAAAGAGTTTCTCCTGTAAAAAGAGAAGAAATAAAGTTTTTTGCTAAAATGCCAACTCTTGGTTCTGGAGTTTATTTTGAATATTATTCTAAAAAAGAAGCTTCTATTAAAAAATCGTTTATGGATTTTGCTATAGAATATAAAGATAAAGTTATAATGGTTGAAGTAAAGTCAAAAGATGCAGATTATGATCCTGATAAAACACAGGAACTACTTGATGCATATAAAATATATATGAAAAAATATAGTACAAAAAATTTAAATTTAGTTTTATATACATATGATAAAAATAATACAAGTCAAGAATTTCATCTTATGATTGATGGAGAATGAAAAAATGATAATAGTTTTACAGTTGCTTTAGAAGATTTTTTTAAATAATGCAATATTATAAAATGATGTGATTAAATCTGAATTAGTGATGAAAACACAAGACGCGTTTATGAAAGATTTATATTTATAATAAAATTATATTATGAACAATAATTTCCACACACAAATAGAAGAACAAAAAAACCAAATATTTACTGAATTAGTTATCTTTTTTGATAATTAATTCAGTAAATATTTTAGTTTTTCTTTTTAATTCTTCCATTGAAAATTATAATTATATTTTTTCATTTTTATTGTAAAAATTGTGATTGTGATTTTTGTTAATTTTCACCTTGATATTCTATATTCTATTCTTCATTAAAAATAATCTTCTTCGTATAAATTAAAAAAATATATTCATTCGTTCGGTTTTAGTTGTTTTGACATAAAACACAACCTTTCTTTGGACAGTTAAAGAAAACCAAACCCAATTTAACAAGTGCATATACCGAGCAAAACCAAAGAGCATATAATTCTTAACTTTATCACATCTCCACCCTCATTACATTGGGGTAAGTTTTTATAGTTTAACTATTATTAATAATTGATATAATTTATTATATTCGAGGTAAAAGTTATGAATAAAATAAAAAAAGAAACAATGTCTGTATCAATCCCACCCGATTCTAATACTTCCATTGATGAAAATATTAATCAATGAAATGAAAATAATATTAATAATGTGATAACCCCAAAACAAAGATGAGGATTAATAATTGCCGACCCAAATGACCTCCATGAATTATGAGTATCATTTATTAAAACTGTTATTATAGATAACACAAAATTTATCCATTACCTATGAAAGGATATTGAAATAATAGCTGTTGAATCGGGAATTGGAATTGTTAATGCTGCAATAATGACTCAAAAATTAATAGATAATTATAAAGTCACAAAAATCTTAAATTATGGATCGGCAGGTGGATCATCAAAAGTTAAATTGTTTGATATTATAATACCGAGAAGATTTTATTTCCATGATGTAGTGACTCCTTGATATTCAAGAGGCCAAATCCCTAATGAAAAACCTTATTATATTAACGCTCTCCCACAAGTTGATTCTATAAATGTAGCGGGTGGTAATAGTTTTATTTATAAAAATGAACAACTAGAATTAATTAAGAAAGATATGGATGTTGATTTATTTGATATGGAATCACTATCAATTGCTCAAGTTTCTAGTAAAAATAATATCCCATTTTTCAATGTTAAGTGTGTTAGTGATCTTGTCGGCCACACCAATGTTGATAATCAAAATATTATTGAGGAGAGTTTTTCGGTGGCAGGAAAGAAAGCGTTTACAAAATTATTTTCACTATTTGAAGTAATTAAAAATCAATAATAGATATGTATTACAGTGTAATTATAGTATAGATTAATAAGAGGGAATAATTATGACATTAAAACCCACACTAAAGAAAGTACTCTATTATAATAGAGTAGATAATATAATTAATGAAGTAAATAATAAAATTATCTTAAAAGCTAAATTTAAAAAAGTTAGATGAAAATAAACTTTCTTTTCACCTTTTTTTATATTGGTGTCTTTTAGGAAGATTTTTAATTTCATAAAAACAACATAAAATAATACTGATAATAATTAGAAAGAAGTTCCTTTATAATCAAGAGTTATAAATCTGCTTCTAACTCTATAATGATATCTCTTATTTCTGTTGCTCTTTCAAACTCAAGTTTTTTAGCAGCTTCTTTCATTTCTTTTCTTAAACCTTCTATAAGTTTTTTTGTCTCTACTTTTTTAGTTTTTTTATTATTTGTATTTAAAACGTGATCTATTGCACTTTGCAAACTATGACCCTGGATGGGCTCTGGAATAGGCTTGATTATTGTTTCTTTTTTATCATTATTTTGCTTTATTAAAGAGCGAAGCAATTCTTCAACTATTTCTTCTGGCACATTTGAGGAGTTAGAATATTTCCAAACATCAATTAAAATTATTTTTTAAATGTTTCAGATTTTGTTTTTTTTATCTATTATGTTTTTGATCAAACTCTCTATAAAAAAAGTTTTGCCTAAACCTCAACTACCATCGATAATCGTTGTAGGAGATTTGATAGCTATAGACTCTGGTGTAAAAATATAATCATCATTAGTTAAGTATTTGTTTCACTTTTTTTCAGCAGTTTTCAATGTATGAAGAAAAATTTTATAATTTTTTTCCAATTCAATTATAAAATTATTACTTGCTTGTATTAAGTCACTATCTGAATCTTCAAAGATTATTTCGTAAGGTTGCTTCGTGTTGAGAAATACTCCAGTTCTAATTTATGCAAATTAATTATACTAAAATAGATGCAAATATCATTTTTTAGAAAATAGTGTTTAGTTAATATTTATTTTATTAGCTAAATATTTAATATTATTATGATTTAAGGACATACTAATTTGTCTAATGTTATTTGTTATACTATATTTGGGTTGTTATTTTAGTTTAGTGAATTGTATCACTTAATATTTAAGTTAAAAATAAGTAAGGATGAATAAATATGAAGTCAAAAGAAATAATATCTTTAATTTGTAAAGCACTATCCGATGATAGGGAAAGCACTGATAATAAAGAAATTTTTGAAAAACTTTTTAATGAAAATGGAAAACAGATTTTTTAATACATAAACTGAATAAAATGCATAAAACAGAAAATTTGAATCAAAAGTTTTTTTCGTAACATTAATTATAGTGGTCATTCAGATTAAGATTTATTATTAGCTTATTTTTAATGAACCTATCACCGCATAGAATATATAATTATAAAAACCTTCCTCTTAAATAAATATAATTACTCTGAAGGCAAGATGAATCTATATGATAATTTAGATAAGGCCACAAGAACAATGTTGACTAGTGAAGCTACTTCTAATAGATCAACTCATATTATAGAAACAAAACAAGGAGCAATGTTTTTTTCACCTATTGAATGTGAGCATTTAAATGGATTTGATGATAATTGAACATCAGGAATGCCTAATAGAGCATGATACTTTACAATGGTGGTTGTTTTAATAGTTGAAGTTGTTATTCACTGAGTAATATTTATAAAAATTCAGTATGGTAAATCTAAAAGTGTCTCTAAGTCATTAGTTTATTATTTGTTAAAAAAACCTAGAAATGGTTTCACAAAAGAAACTGCAGATAATTTTTGAAAATTATTAAAAATGTTTTTAAAAGAATAATAATAAAAATAAATAATATATTTTTAATGATAAAATATATTTAACCGATTAGATTCAACATTCAGGTTGACCTTGTGTAGGGCGGTATAAAAATTTTGCACAATTTTAAATAGGTATTATGCAGCCTACTGATTATAAATGCATTTCTTTATTTAAGTTTTTAAATAAATATTAAAATTTTATTTGACTATTTAAATAAAGAAACACAATTAAAATAAAAAGAGGTGTTTTTGCAACAAATTTTAGAGAAAATATCTGTTTTCACAAGCAAATATAAAGGTATTTTAGTTATATTAGATAATAAAGAACTCATTTATTTTACAATATTAGAAAATGCCATTCCGCATTTATTAGGGTTGCAAAAAATTAAGAGTTTATATAATAAACCACCTTCCATAATAATGAAAAATATTAAATCAGGTAAAATATCAAATAGAAAAATATCAAATGATAGAAAAATACCTAAGAACATAAAGCGCACAATTGCTAATAAAAATAAAGCAATCAATATATTAATTAATAATTATAAAGATACTGACAATGTTTTTGTTTATAAAAAAATTTCTTATAAAAATTATAAATCTGATTTTGTAATAAAAATTCAAAATGCTATTTTATGTTTAGAAATAAATAAAAAGAATCCAAATTTTTATAATTGTCATTTAAAATCAATTAGATTTATTGGTTTAAATTCTCAAGAAAATAATTTATACTTAGATGAATATTCTAAAATTAGTAAAATTAAATGATCTAAAAAATAAAATATCCTAGTTATCGACTACTTATATAATATATTTCTTATTTTTATAAAAGTAATAGTTATATATAAATAAAAACAGTTGAGATATAATGTATGACAAATTAAAGATGATTTAAAACAAGTTTTTGAAATTGATAAA
>CAMQYR010000026.1 GCA_947039385.1 uncultured Mycoplasma sp. | reverse complement strand
CACATAGAGGCACACTCTTTCCCTACACGACGCTCTTCCGATCTTTTGTTTTTCATATTTTTATCAGCAATTCTGGGGTGTTTTATAATTCCATAAATATCAAGTTCATCAGCATCATCATATTCCTTAAGCTCTAATTCATCATCAGCATCATCTAAAATTAATTCATCAATATTTATGTCTTCATTTAAATTTTTAGAAGCATCTTCTGATTCTAATATAAAATCATCAATGCTTGCATTATTTAAATCTGTAGCATCTGCTTCAGAACTTATAATCTTTGATTTAATCAATTCTAAAAGCAAATCGTCTAAATCTTCATCATCAACATCAAGTTTTTTCTTTTCTAAAAATTTAAATACTCTTTCTTGTGAAATAAATTTTTCATTAGGGTTAACTTTAGTTATTTTTTTAAGTTCTTTTTCAAGTTGGGTGAGAATAAATTTGAATTTTGAATTATTAAAATCATTATCACTTAATGATTTGAACTTTGGTTTTTTTTCGGGATCAGCAGTTTTTATTTTAACTTCTTTTCTTTGATCAATATTTTTGTTAGAAGTTTTTATTTTTTTATTTAAAGAATTTTCAATTTCCTTTTTCTTTAAATTTAACTCCATCTTAGAAATTGATGTTTTTTGCTTAATGCTTGTTCCTATATTTTTTTTCATATTACTTCCTTTTTTGTTTTCCATATTTATAATTTAACTTTTTTAACTTCAATAGAGCTTTGTATTATTTTTGTAACAAATTCATCATTTGGATTTTTAGCAATTGTTTTACTTATCTTCATTCTATTTTGTTTTAACTTGATATTAATTTTTTCGTTTTCTATGTTTCTTAACGTTTCTAAAAACTGATCTTTATTTTTTGGAGGGTTGGGTGTTTTTTGAATTTCCAACAACCTTCTTTCTAATTTATCATCAATCATAAAATTTATGTTTCTTTTTTTATTTATAATATATGTAGCTAAACTCATAAACTCAGTTGTTCCTAAAAAAACTTTTTGAGATAAAAAAACTTTTATAAGTTCCGAATTCTCCAACATAGCTAATAATAATCGGCTAATATTAATAAATATTATGGTTTCTTTAATTCTAGTTGTTTTTTTAATTTTTGTATCAATATTTTTGGAAATAATATTTTTTTGTGTACTTTTAGTCACCATAGGTAAGTTAAGAACATTATTAATTTCATTAAGTTCCACATTTAATAGTTGAGATATCTTGTTTGAATATTGTGATTTTACTATAGAATCACAAAGTTTTAAGTAGATATTAAACTTGGTAATGAAGCTTTTAATATTATTGGAATTGCTTATATCAATTATATCAATTAAATGCTTATATATAAATTCAATTCCAGAAACTCTATTATTTATTAATTCTATAAATTTTTCTTGACCATTTTTATTTAAAAATTCATCTGGATCATCTAGTGAATTATTTATAACAACGCTCACTTCAATCTTAGCTTTTAATAAGAGGAATATACACTTAATTGTTGCATTAAATCCTGCTGTATCACTATCAAAGTAAAGAACTACTGAATTGTCTTTTAATTTAGAAATGTGAATTTCAGAAATTGATGTTCCCATGAGTGCAACGGCATTGTCTAACCCAACTCGTGCAAAAGCTATAACGTCCATAAAACCTTCAACAAGATATATATCCTTACCTGCTTCTTTAGCTCTTCAGTAATTATAAATTATAGAAGATTTATTAAATACTATTGAGTCACCTGAATTTATATATTTATAATTTTTTTCATTAGGATCTAGAGTTCTTGAAGATAATCCAACAATATCACCAAATTCATTTTTGATTGGAAATATTATTCTATCTGATATTGTAATGTTCTCATTTTCATTCAATAATGAGGCATTAATCATTGTAGAAATATCATTATTTTTTTTTAATAAAAAATCTTTATAATTTTCTTTATCTTTATGTTTTGCGTAACCTATCGAAAATTTTTCTTGTATTTTGGGGTCAATATGTCTTTCATTTAAAAATCTAATTGCATTTTGGTTATCTTTAAATGTTAAATCATATGAAAATTTTTGTGTAATATCATCAAATAATTTTATTAATTTTTTTTGGTTTTCATTATATCTAGAATTCTCCTTAAATTCAAAGTCATTGTAACTAATATCATATTTTTTTGATAAAAATATAATCGCTTCTTTCCTTGACATGCTTTGAAATTTCTCAAGAAATGTTATTACATTTCCAGATACACCACATGAAAAGCATTTAAAAAATTGTTTTTCAGGAGAAATTGATAGTGAAGGCGCAGTATCATTGTGAACTGTACAAATTCCTTTATAATTTTTTCCAACTTTCGAAAGATTTATAAATTCACTTACAACCTCAACGATATCTGATTTTTGAAGAATTGCATTTATTATTGATGAGCTCAAACTAACACTCCTTTTATTTTATATATTCCTTGATATTTGAAATCAATATTCTTTCTTGTTTCATTGTGTCTCTTTTTCTAATGGTGATTTTGTTATCTTCTAAAGAATCATAATCAAATGTGATTGCATAGTATGTCCCTATTGAATCTTGTCTACGATACCTCTTACCAATTGAACCCGTTTCATCAAACGATGTATCAATATCACTTTTAACAAGATTCCAATATATTTCTTTAGCTTTATCTGAAAGTTTTTTAACAAGAGGAAGGATTGCTACTTTATATGGCGCTAAATTTTTATTTATTCTTAAAACAATACGACTATCATTTTCTAATTCTTCGATTTCATATGAATCAATTAGAATGGCTAGAAATAGTCTATCAAGACCGACAGAAGGTTCTATTACAGTGGGGGTGATAAATTTATTTGTTTCTATATTTAAATATTGTAATTTTACATTAGATGCTTTGGTGTGAGCAGATAAATCAAAATTCTGACGATTTGAAATCCCCATAATCTCTCCTCAACCAAATGGAAAAAGAAATTCAATATCGCTTGTACCTTTTGAATAATGGGCAAGTTCATCTTTTTTATGAACTCTTATTTTTAATGATTCTTCTTTAATGCCTAAAGATTTAATAAAATTAAATGATTTATCAACATAGTAAGCATAATCTTCACTATCTCTTTCAGGAAAAGTAAAGAATTCAAGTTCCATTTGTTCAAATTCTCTTGTCCTAAAAATAAAATTACCAGGAGTAACTTCATTTCTAAATGATTTACCAATTTGACCAACACCAAAAGGTAGTTTAAGTCTTAATGACCTTTGTATATTGTTGAAATTTATAAAAATACCTTGTGCAGTTTCGGGTCTCAAATATATTTCGTTTTTATTGGATTCAGTAATTCCTTGTGAAGTTTGAAACATTAAATTAAATTTTTTTATTTTTGTTCAATTAGTTTTAGATCCATCGTATTCTTTTACGTTATTATTTAGGAAATCTTCTAAAAATTCATCACTCATACCATCGCAGTTTTTATTAGTTAATTCTTCATAAATATGATCGGCTCTATAACGCTTGTGATTTATTTTATTTTCAATTAATGGATCAGAGAAATTAGATGTATGACCACTAGCTTCTCAAACTTTAGGGTTTAGTAATATTTTTGAATCAAGACCAACATTGTTTGCCTCAAGATTTATGAATGATTTTCATCACTCCTTTTTAATTTTTTGCATTATGGCAACAGCAAGCGGACCATAATCTCAGGTATTTGCAAGTCCTCCATAAATTTCTGAACTTTGAAAAACAAAACCCGAAGTTTTTAAATGATTTACTATGTTTTGCATGCTCTTTTTATTGTTTTCCATTATATTTAATTCTACTTTAAATATATTATTTTTTATAAATAAATTTATAAAAAAAGTCTTCATAATTTGTAATTATGTTAAAATTTTAGTTATGAAAAGTATCGATTCACAAACATTATTTAATTCAATAGGTGAACTTAGCAGAGAACCAAAAAGCTTTTTTGGTTTTTCTTTCTTGTCATGACAAGGAAATAAACTAACGTTCAGCCAATCAAAATGAGTAGTTATTGTTATTTATTTACTATTATTTTTAACTTGTTTAAGTATTTTCTTATTTAAAAGTCAAATAAGAAAACAATATTTAAATAAACCTAATATTGTGGTTAATGTGTTCCAAATTTATGGTTTTATTATTATTTCATTATCTATTTTTAGAATAATAATTCTTGCCATTGGTGGTTACCCAAATTTATGAGAATTGATTCCGTTTCATTTTTGTCGAATGTTTGTTATCATTATTGGTTCATTGTTAATCTTTAGAAAACTATCATTAATTAAATATTTTGGTATTTTTGCAATTGGTGGAGGCATTTTTGGTTTATTAATTCCTGATTTAGGAAATTCACCATATTGATCTCAATATGGTGGAATGGATATAGGTATTGATAATTATATTTTTTGAGATTACTTTATTATTCATACTTCTTCAATTATAATGCCTATATATTTATTCACATGTTTAAAGCCATCAATTTATAAAAGTACTATTAGTTATTCATTGCTTTGAATGGGTATATTCACAATATTTGTCTTCATTTTAGACATTGCTCTTTCCAATGTTCCTAACCCAAGATGAAGACCTAATTGATTCTATGTAGGAATTCCAAAATTAAATGGAATTGACGATAAATTAAGCCCGATACTAGGGCCACTTTCAGGTTACCCAACAATCTTATTTACTTTTATAGCGATAGGTATATTTGTATATGTAGGACTTACAACAATATATATATATTCAGATTCATTAGACTTTATTTGAATTAATCCTGAAACAAAAAAAGTCTGTTTCAGGATTAAAAAAATAAAATCTCAAAATTTATTTATTTTAAAAGAGGGACCAAAAAAATATAAAGATAATTACAATTTATAACTTTAATAAAAAAACATCAATATGATGTTTTTTTATATTTTAATATATAATAATTAGTTAGCCATTTGAGCTTTAACTTCATCAGCAAAATCAGTTGAATCTTTAACAATTCCTTCACCAACTTCAAAACGAATCATTGAAATTTCATTAGCTTTATTTTCAGTTAAAAATTTTGCAATTGTTTTTCCTGATTCAATAACATAATCTTGTTCTGTTAATGTATCTTCTGAAAGAGATTTTCTCAACATACCTTTTAGTATATTCTCTTTAATTGCTTCAGGTTTACCTTTAAGTGCAGGTGATTCAGAAAATTCTTTTTTCAACTTTTCAACTCTTTCAGTTGGAACTGATTTTTCGTTTAAAAATTCGGGATTCATAGCTGTTATATGCATTGCAATACCCTTTAATGTTTCATCATTTGAACCTTCTGCAATAAATAAAGCAGCTTTTTGACCATCAGAATGAGTATAAGCACCAATTGAAAAACCTGGTTTTCTAGCAAATTTTATAGCTCTTCTAAAAGAAATTTTTTCACCAATAGTTGAAGTTGCTAATGTTGCAAGATCTTCTATAGTAATGCTATTTGAGTTTTTAAGTTTTAGACAATCTTCATTGCTTTTGAAATCATTTGATATTAGAATATTCCCTATTTCCCTAACTAAGGCAATGAATTTATCATTTTTTGCAACAAAATCTGTTTCAGAGTTAACTTCATAAATAACACCAAATTTATCATTAACCAATGTTGCAACCAAACCTTCTGCAGCAATTCTTCCTGATTTTTTAACAGCCTTTGCAATTCCATTTTCCTTTAATCATTCAATTGCATCTTTTATTATTCCATTAGTGGCATCTAAAGCTTTTTTACAATCAATAAATCCGCTTCCTGTAAGTTCTCTTAATTCTTTAATAGGATTTCCAGACATTATTTACCTCCTTGAGTTTTATGTTTAACAACTTCGGGTTTCTGTTTACTGTTTCCGGTTTTGTCTTTATCAGCAAATAAAGGCTTTATTACTTGTCCTTCTGGTCTTTCTCTTGGTACTCAACCTTCTGGTCTTTCTCTTGGTACTCAACCTTCTGGTCTTTCTCTTGGTACTCATTTTTTATCCCCAAAACTTCTGTTAGTGCCTCTTGTAAAAGGTCTTTTTTCTTTGTTTACATCAACAGGTAAAATAATTTTGTCATCAGGTTGATAGGCAAACTTAACAGTACCATTTTTAGCTTTAACTATTGCATCAGCTAATATTGTAATAATTAAATTTAATGATTTTATTGAATCATCATTTGCTGGAATTCCTAAGTCAACCAATTCAGGATCACAATTAGTGTCAATAATACCAATAACTTTAACGTTTTTTCTTCTAGATTCATTAACTGCAATTAGATCATCCATTGGATCAGCAACAATCATAAACTGAGGAGGTGTATTCATATTTCTAATTCCTTGTAAGTTTTTATGTAATTTATCAAGTTCTTTCTTTTTAAGAATTCCTTCTTTTTTAGTAAAACCTTCAAAACCTCTTTCTTCTAGTTTTTCTAAATCTTCCATTGCTCTAACGCGAGCAAAGATTGTTTTACTATTAGTTAAAGTACCTCCCAGTCATCTTTCACTAACATAAGCAGAGTTAGTTCTCAAAGCTTGTTCTTTTATTACTTCTTTCGCTTGTCTTTTTGTACCAACAAAAATAAAGTTAGCTCCTTGTTGTGCAGCTTTAAAAATAAATTTATAAGCTAATTCCAAAGATTTTTGAGTTTTGGAAACATCAATAATATGTGTGTTCATTTTTTGTGTGTGGATATATGGAGCCATTTTAGGATTTCATTGAGCTTTTCTATGCCCGAAATATGTTCCTGCTTCCAATAGTTTTTTTGTTGAAACAATTTCACCTGTTTCAATTGGTGCTGAAATTTCGTTAATTTCTTCTTTGTTTGTATTGTCTTCTGACATTTTTTTCCTTTTAGTTTGTTATTTTCTTCCTAAAACTTCAAATCAACTAGCATCTTATTTTAAGACACACCCAATTGAATCCGTAATAGTGCATATTTTTTTCACTTTATTTTTTAATGATATAAATATCTAAAATAATTTTAACATATAAAATTAGAAATATTTCAAATAAGAAACACTTCCAAAAAAAACATAAATATTGTATTCTTATATTTGACTTATATAAATAAACAATCTTATTTTTTAACTATGTATTATATTTTAACTAAACTTTTTATCTAGCAATATTGTCAAATCAATTTTATATAATTTATTTGTATATAATACCGTTCTTTGAAAACTAAATCACTTTGTTTAAAATTTTTTTTGACTTTTTTTATATACAAATATAGAAAGAGGAATATGAAAAAAATTATAACAGGCATCAAAAAAATTAATTATGCATGAAAAAATCACGATATTGTGATTAATCAAGTAGAATTAAAAAATGGAGATATCTCTGGAACTTTTGAAGGAAAATTAATTATGAAACAATCTAAAAAAATGATAAATACTGAATTATTAGAATTTTTTAATAAGAAATTTGACGATATGGATAAGAAATTTGAAAAGAAATTTGACGATATGGATAAGAAATTTGAAAAGAGATTTGACGATATGGATAAGAAATTTGAAATTATTGATAAAAAACTTGATTTAATATTAGCTACACCAACAATACAAAAAGAGATAGATCACGAAGCCTTAAACAAACTGATATAGTTTTAAAAAACAGAAAAAAGAACTTTGGTTAGTTCTTTTTTTATGCTTTTCTAGTATAATTAAACAGTAACACGTTCTTTGAAAACTAAAGATTTAATCTGATCAATAATAAATAACATATCATACAATTATCTAATGATTCATAAGTAATTGTGATTGTT
>CAMQYR010000025.1 GCA_947039385.1 uncultured Mycoplasma sp. | reverse complement strand
GAGATAATGAGCGGTGACTGGAGTTCAGACGTGTGCTCTTCCGATCTTGGGTTTAGCTATTTCACTTGGATCAATATATTCGCTAGACAATAAACCTAGTATTAATTATAAGTCTGGAGCACAAATTGTTTTACAAGTCTCAAATATAAGTAATCCTGATAATATAAATATTATAGGGAGACAAACGGAAAAAAGATTAAAACTATCACTTTCTCCATCATCAGATTATAAAGTTGTAGTAAATTCAGATAATTATTTAACAATAACTGGTACAAATATAAATACTGATGAAAGATTATTAAAATTTCAAAACTTTGTTGCTCCTAAATATGTTTTTAAACCTATTATTACAACCACTAAATCTCCCAATTCTATATTAGATAATATTGAGTTTACTGATGCCACTTTATCTGGTGACTCAATTTCAGTAAATCTGGCTAAGTCAATTCCGGAATTATCCGATGATAGTATTTTAATTTGAAAAGATTTTGAAGGATTGCGTAATTTGGCATCAACTAAATTTAATGATGAATGAACATCGTCTGAAATTAACAAAGATCCATATAAATTTTTGTATATTAATGGAATAACTAAAGATGTTGAAGGTGGACAAAAAGCTATTTTGAAAACCAAAGATTTTGGAGGATTTAATGCAATTGATTATTTAATATCAAAAAATTCAGCATCAAATGGATTTACTACTTCAATAAATTTGGATTTTTCTTTTGCTCCTAAAATTACAAAAAAACAAATAGAAAAGATTTTTTATAATTTAGATTTTTCAGTTTCTAATTATAAATTTAATTCTCCAATCTCAAACTTCATTAATCCTACTGGTGGGAGTAATACTATTTGAAACTTGATAATTGCAACTGTGGTTGCATTTTCATTTACATCAATATTTTTAATTGTTAATTATGGTTTGTTGGGCGCATTGTCAACGATATGTGTTGCGTTTTTAGTTTTTCTTGGGTTACTTATGATAACAATTTTTAGGGGCGATTATACTCCAGAGTCAATAGTTGCTATAATGGTATCAATAGCAATAGGTTTAGATTTAAATATCGCATTTTTTGAAAGAATAAAAAAAGAGTTAAAGTCAGGAATTGGGTTACAGAAATCACTTAAAAAAGCAGATAAATTAACTTTTGGTTCGTCTATCATAAAAGGTTCGGCTTTAATAATTACATCTATTGTCATTTATGTAATAGGTTCATTATATTTAGGGACTTTTTCATCATTAGTTTTAATTTTATCTATACTAAACGTTTTAATTATGTTCATTCTAATAAGGGTATTAACCAATTTAATAATAGGAACAAAAGTATTTAATAAAAAACTAAAATGAGTAGGAATTTATAAAGAAATTAATGAACAACCCCAAGATAAAAATACATTTATTAATGAGTTAGAAGCGAAACCAACACAAGAATTTAAAAATAGCACTTTTTTAAAAGACAATAACATTCTATCCATCGCTACAAGTGGTGATAAAAAAGTTTCAATTGTAAAAAAACTTGCATTATTGGTGTTGAGTGTAATATCTGTTATTGGAACTATATTATTTACAACATTTAGTTTGTTAGGTTCTAGTTGATTAAGTGGGTTTAATGCGAGTGGGAGTATAACTAGTCCAACTGTGTTATTGGTAAATAATGTTGAAGAGACAAATGTAGATGATGTTAAATCTTATTTAGTATCAGAATTAGGTATTTCTAAAAAGGAAGTAAAGTCTCTTGTATGTAATAATGAAAAGAAAACTTTTTCAATAGAGGTAATAACAAAAAAAACTCTTGATAATTATCGAATAACTCAAATTAATAATTCTTTAACAGAAAATTACAATACTAGTTTAATAAATTATTCATTAATTGCTGGTACTGCAAATTTGGCGATTTTAAATATTATCTACGTTGCTCTTACTGTAATATTAGTGATGTTTATGTTTGTATTGGTTAAAAGTGATTGAACTTATGCCTTATCAATGTTTATAGCACTCATTATTTCATTTTTATTATTTATATTATTATTTACATTCCAAATTTTTTCATTTAACACATTATTCATTTTCGCTTTATCGTCTGCAATATTAATAGCAGTTTCAAACAATATAACAATATTATTTAGAATAAAAGAAAAGTTTAAAAATAAGAAAACCGAAGAACTAATAATGAGTGATATTAAAAAAATAAGTGATATTGCTGTAAAAGAATCCATAAGAAGATTACTTATTTCAAATGGTCTTTTAATGGTTATGATGTTAATATTTTCTATTTTACCAGGAGTTTTAAGTATTTCGCTAACCATTCCTATAATGATATTTATTTTTATATCTCTAGTTATATCAACAGTTATTTTACCATTCTTTTTCAATATATTTAAAGCATTTAAATGTAAGAGACGTAGAGATAAAATAATTAATAATTATTGACACACACAAATAGTTGAAGAACAAATTTTTCCGAATATTAACGATATCATATAAACGAATGTTTTATATGATAAAATTAAGTTAAATAAAAGGGATAAATTATTTAAAATAAAAACCCTAAATGGGTTTTTATTTTTTGAGAGGCGCAAATGATTCAAAGACCAAAAGGAACAAAGGATATATATGGAAATGATCAAAAAATTTATTCATTAATTTTTTCATTATTTGAAAAGTTAGCAAAATCATATAACTTTCAAAAAATAACAACTCCAATATTTGAATCAGCATCTTTATTCAAAAAGACATCCGGAGAAACTAGTGATATAATTATTAAAGAATTATATTCATTCACTGATTTATCTAATAGAGAATTAGCACTAAGACCCGAAGGAACAGCTTGCATTGCAAGAGCTATTGTTGAAAATAAATTATTACTAAACTCCAAGTTTAGTAAATTGTTTTATATTGGACCAATGTTTAGATATGAAAAGCCTCAAAAAGGTAGAATGAGACAGTTTGATCAAATAGGTGTAGAACTTATCGGTAATAATTCTATTTTTTCAGTAGTTGAAATTATTGTGATGGCCAATACATTCTTAGAAAATTTAAAAATAAAAGATTTTATATTAAAAATAAATAATATTGGAACTAAAAGCGAGAGAGAAAACTTTTCAAAATTACTTTCAATTTATTTTAATGAACATAAAAGTAATTTGTCTCCTTTATCAGTATCAAGAATATATACAAATCCTATTAGAATTTTAGATGATAAAATTGACGGAAAAAAAGATGTTGTCTTAAATGCACCAAAAATTGTTGATAGTTTGTCAAGTGAATCAAATATTGAATTTAAAAATCTATTGGAATTAATAACTAATTTAAATATTAAATATGAAGTAGATCAAACTTTAGTTAGAGGGTTAGATTATTATACTGATGTTGTTTTTGAATTTGAATCAAATTCAAAAGCGCTTGGTTCAAAATCAACTATAATTGGTGGCGGCAGTTATGAAAATTTAACAAATGATGAAAAAAATAAAGTTTCTGGAGTTGGATTTGGGGTGGGTGTTGAAAGATTGTTTGAAATATTAAAATTTAACAATAGTATTTTTGAAGAAAAAATAGATATTTATTTTATTATAAATAGTAAAGATGAATTTAAATTATTATTTCCATTGATTTGCGAACTTAGAAGTCATAATTTAAGTATTGATTTTAACAAAAAATTTAATAACCCTAAAAAAATATTTTTTAATGCTTTAAATTTTAATCCTCAAAAAATAATTTATTATAATAAAATGGAAAATAAAGGCAATAACAATAAATCATATATAATTAAAAATATTAAAAAAAATACCAAAGTCATATTAGAGATAAATAATGTAGTTAAAACAATTTTACAAGGAGTGGAAAATGAAAAAAACAATAAGTAATATTGACATTTTAAAATTAAATGTGAATGATGTTGTAGTTCTTTTTGGTTGAGTTTCCAATTTAAGAAAAATGGGTAAAATTACTTTTGTTGATTTGCGTGATAGAACAGGATTTATACAATTGGTATTTTCAGAAAAAGTAGATTTCACAAAAGAATCTATATTAAAAATAAAAGGCATTTTAATAAAAAGAAAATTTCCAAATTTAAATATTCCTACTGGTCAATATGAAGTAAATGTCATTAATTATGAAATGTTAAATAAGTCTGATGAATTACCATTTGAAATAAAAGATGACTTAAATGCCAAAGAAGATACTAGATTAAAACATAGATATTTAGATTTAAGAAGACCTAAAATGCAAGCCAATTTACTTCTTAGATATAAGGTACTAAGAGCTGCAAGGAATTTTTTTGATGCAAATAATTTTATAGAAATTGAAACTCCAAATCTTTCCAAATCTACACCTGAAGGAGCAAGAGACTTTTTGGTTCCAACAAGAAATGAAGATAGTTTTTTTGCTTTACCTCAATCACCACAACTTTACAAGCAACTACTTATGATTTCTGGGTTTGAAAGATATTTTCAAGTTGCAAGGGCTTTTAGAGATGAAGATATGAGAAAAGATCGTCAACCTGAGTTCACACAATTAGACATTGAAATGTCATTCATTGATGAAGAAGAATTATTTTCGACAATTGAAAATCTTTGAATTGATATTATGTCTGTAATAGATTACAAAATAAAAACACCATTCAAAAGAATGACTTTTAATGATGCAATGAATATTTACGGTTGCGACAAACCTGATTTAAGATTTGGTTTAAAGATTTTGGATGTAAGTGATATTTTTAAAAATACAAAATCAAATATTTTCAAAAATGAAGTAGTTAAATTGTTAAATTTTAATCATGCACTTTCCTCTAATGAAATTAAAATATTCGAAGAAATAGCACAAAAAAATAAAGTTGAGAAAATTATTTCAATTAAAATAACTGATTCAAAATTTAACAAAAATTATTTGAATGAATTAATTAAAGATGAATTAAATTTAGTAATTGCAAAGTTCAATATTACTAATGGCACAATTATTTTTGCTGCTAATAAATGTGAAAATGTAAATCAAGGTCTTGGAGCTATTAGAACTAAAGCAAATGAAATTTTTCATTATGCAGATGAAACAATATATAAATTTGTTTGAATTGTTGATTGACCATTGTTTGAAATTGTTGAAGGAAAAATTAGTTCAATGCATCACCCATTTACACAACCAACTTTAGAAACAATCAAGTATTTAGATAATAATCCTCTTAAAGTAAAAGCTAGAGCATATGATTTGGTTTTAAATGGCTATGAACTTTCATCAGGATCAATTAGGATAAGTGATTCTTCGTTGCAAAAACAAATATTTCAAACTCTTAAATTATCAAATGAACAAATCGCATCTCAATTTGGATTTTTTTTAGACGCGTTTAAATTTGGTACTCCACCACATGGAGGAATTTCTTTTGGTGTTGATAGAATAATCATGATTCTATCTAAATCTAAATCAATTAGAGACGTGATAGCTTTTCCAAAAAACGCAAATGGGTTTGATGTTATGTCAAAGTCACCATCAATTATAAAAGAAGAACAACTAGCGGTTTATAATTTAAAATATAAAAAGTAATTATCATTAATCATATTTTAATATATAATTAAAATAAAGATAAGAAAAGAGATTTATGTTAGCAACCATTTTAATGATATCATTGTTGGTAATTTCAATATTTCTAATCTTTATTGGTTTTTTGATGTCTCCATATTCTAACGCATTTTCTGGAGCATTAGTTGGATCTTCAGATTTAGAATTATTTAACCACTCAAAAGAAAAGGGATATAAAAAATTTCTAAAATGATCAATGATTGTGAGTGGCTTTTTGTTAATTGCTGTAGTGGTAATAATAAGAATTTATGTGAATTTAAATGCTTAATATAGAAGAATTAATAGCATATATTAAAGAAAATAATGAAGTAACTTTTATTGATATTGCAAAACACTTTAGAGTTCCGTTTGAGCAAAACAAAAACTTGACTTTGTTTTTAAATTCGGTTATTAAAGAGGGTTTATTATTGCAAAACATTAAAAAAAACTTCTTTATTCCAATTGTTATAAAGAAACTAATAGTTCCAATTAAGATAAATCCAAAAGGATTCGGTTTTGTTGTAGTCTCAGAAAAAACCTCAGCATTCATTTCTTCTAACAATATTCATGGTGCAATGGATGGAGACAAAGTTGAAGTTATCATTATGAATGACATGGTTAAAAAAGATTCACTAATTGGAAGTGTTACAAAAATAATTGAAAGAAAAAACAAATTTTTATTTGGCTCTATTAAGCAAAATGGTAAGTATTTTGATTTTATTCCTGTAAATACAAAAATAAAAAATAGATTTAAATTTACTAATAAGGAATTATTAAAAAAAGATGTTTTTGTAAAAACAGAAATTCAAAAAATTGACAATAACTATATTTCATTAAAAATAATAAAAATAATTTCTGATATAAATAAACCTTATGCTGATGTAAATTTTTTATTAGAATCGATGAATGTTAATGACAGGTTTAGTTCAGTTGTTTTAGAAGAAGCTGAATCAATTCCTTCTAAAGTATCAAACATAATGGAGTTTGATAGAGTTGATCTTAGAGATAAGTTGATTGTCACAGTCGATGGCGAATCAACAAAAGACTTTGATGATGCTATAAGTGTTGAAAAACTTGAAAATGGAACTTATAAGTTAGGTGTTTATATTGCTGATGTTGCTTTTTATGTAAAAGAAGATAGTGAAATTGATAGAGAAGCTTTATCGAGATCAACTTCTATCTATTTAATTGACAAAGTTATACCAATGTTACCAGAATCTCTGTCAAATGGAATATGTTCATTAATTCCAAATGAAGATAGATTTGTTATAGCACTTGAGTTAGAAGTTGATAATCATGGAAAAGTTATAAATAAAAAATTGTTTCCTGCAATAATAAATAGTAAATATAGATTAACATATTCACAAGTTGAAAATTATAAAAATGAAGAAAACATAAAAAAAGACAATAAGCTTTTTACAATGATAGAGAATTCTTTTGCTCTTTCAGACATTATTTCTAAAAAGAAAATTAAAGAGGGATATATTGATTTTGAAATAGAAGAATCAGTAGTTAAGTTAGATGAGAATGGAATTACAAAATCAATATCTATTAAAATGAGAAAATCTTCAGAAATATTAATAGAAAATTTTATGGTTATAGCTAATGAAACCGTTTCTAAAATTGTTAGCGATTTAAAAGTTCCAAGTATTTATCGTATCCATAACTCTCCAACTATTGAGAAAATAAATTCTTTTCAAGAGTTGATGAATATTTTAAAAATAAATGTTAAAATTCCTGTAACTCATAAACCTATTGTGTTTTCTAAAGCAATTCATGAAATAAAAGATATAAGGTTTGATGATTTAATTAAAATATCACTTTTAAGAACCATGCAAAAAGCGAAATATGAATCTAATAATATTGGACATTTTGGTTTAGCGTCAGAATATTATTCACATTTTACATCTCCAATAAGAAGATATCCAGACTTAATTTTACATAGAATTATTTGAGAAATAATATTTAAAAAAAATAAAGAATATGTAAATATAATAAAAAATAAAATAAATTTAATTTGCTCTCAATCATCAGAGCAAGAAGAAAATGCCGCTAAAATTGAACGTTTAATAATGGATGTTAAAAAATCGGAATTTTATGAAAAAAAAATTGGAACAATTCAAAAAGGGTTAATTGTTTCTATTAAAAGATTTGGAATATTTGTAGATTTTAATGATGGTGTCTGTGGTTTTGTTCATATAACAAACATTCCGAATGGACCTTACAATATTTCAA
>CAMQYR010000024.1 GCA_947039385.1 uncultured Mycoplasma sp. | reverse complement strand
ATCTTTTTTCATTAAAGTTTCAAAAATAAGAGAAGAATAATTTAACGAATCAGTTGTACCTGAAGTAAATATTATTTCCTCTGCACTAGCATCAATAAGATTAGCAATTTTGCTTCTAGTATTTTTAATTGTTGAATCTACTAAAATGCCTAAAAGTGAATCTTTTGTTCTA
Source organism: uncultured Mycoplasma sp. (assembly GCA_947039385.1). GTDB lineage: Bacteria > Bacillota_I > Bacilli_A > Mycoplasmatales > Metamycoplasmataceae > UBA710. The sequence goes on along the minus strand of CAMQYR010000024.1, from coordinate 7,674 downwards.
TTTGACACCGAAATATTTGTGTAGTAATTTGTTATTGCATCAATAACTAATTTGGGTTTTAAAACTAGAGCAGCATTATCTAAATATACAACATTATTTTTTAACATTGGAAAATCTTTTACTCACTTATTCACTTTTTATCCTTTCAAATAATGCTAAATATTCAATATTTTTTGACTTATTGCCCAAAATTGGTGAATTAATAATTTTTAAAAATTTAAAATCAGATTCTCCATATTTAATAACTCTTTTAATTATACTATCATGTAACTCAACATTAACAAAACCGCCTGGAGAAACCTCATTACTATTTGATTCAAATTGCGGCTTTATTAAGCATATAAAATAATTACCTTGTTTTAAGATAGAGGATATCACTTTAAAGACGTGTTTTAAACTAATAAAAGAAACATCAGTTACAATGAGGTTAATTTGGTATTTGAACATTTCCTTTTTTATAAGTTTGAGATTTGTTTTTTCCAAAACTTTTACTTTTTGGTTTATTCGAAGTTTATAGTCAAGTTGGTTTGTGCCAACATCTAAAGAGTAAACAAACTTTGCATTATGTTCTAAAAGCACTTGAGTGAAACCGCCAGTTGATGATCCTATATCTAAACAAACTAAATCACAAGGATTAATATCAAATTCTTTCAATGCTGATAAAAGTTTGTATGCGCCTCTACTTACATATTGTTTTAAATTTTTTATTTTTATAGTGTCAGAATTTTTTATTTTTTTTTGAGGCATTGTTATTTTTTCTTCATTAACAAAAACTCTTCCCATTTTTATGAGGGAGTTGCCAACTTTTTCTTCATAGTTCATTTCTATCATTTTTTCTAACAAGGTCATATTAGATTATTCTCTTTAAAATTTTTTTTACATATCCATTAAAATCACTGTTATTCGTTTCATAAAAAGACTTTAATCATTTTGAGTATTCAAATTTTTTAATGTGGTTTAGTTTAATATAATTGCTTTCAGTGAAAATGCATTCACTTTTTCTTTTGTTATTATAGTACAAAGACATTTGAAAAGAATATCATATAGCTACACCCAATGAACTTCAATCTAAGTTGCAAAATTGATTATCAAATGTTTTTGACATAGATTCAAGATTTTTAACAAAATTATCTTGTGTAGGATTATTTGAGTTGGATAGTTCAATATTTAGCAATTCTGAATTTGACATTGATGAATCAAAAATTATTGATATTTCAGTAAACAAAAATCTCATTTGCTTATTTTTAAAAACAAAAATATAATTTTTTAAGTTTTTGTTTGCCCTTAAACCTTTTTTAACTTGTTTTATTTTTGTTTCTTTCATAAAGCTCTCCAATTTTGTCCAATATTTTATTTATAAATTTATATGTTTCATCAGGAATAAAATCTTTTGTAATATCTACATATTCATTAATTACTATTTTTTTATCTAATATTCATAATTCTACAGAAGCGCACAATATAATAGATTTTGTTAATGGAGACATTCTTGCTCATGTTCAATCTTTATCAAGAAATATTTTTGCAGTTTCAGCAAATAAATTATAGTTTTTTTTAATTGAAGTGATAATTTTCAATTGATCACTATTAATATTTTCTTCTGAAAAAATTTTATCTATATTTATTGGTTCATTGAATAATTCATATTTATAAATAATGCTAACATTTTCCATTCTTTGCTTTCTTCGTTTTGTATATGGTTTGTCTAATTTATTCATTATTTACAAATTATATATAAAAATTGCGCTATTCATAATTTCTCTTTAAAAAATAATTTTTTTTATTGATAGAAATTGCATTTATTGTCGGTACTAAAACAACCACAAAAATTGGCAAAATATATGTTGTTTTCATAGCGATTCCCATTAATGCAATTGGATATTGAGTAGCCATTATTTCGCTTATATTTGTATCTGTTGATAAGAATCTAATGAAAAACATAATGTAGGCAAACGGACCTCATAATCATCTAAAAACAATTAATATAATAGACACAGTAGCAATTAGGTAGAGAGTTTTAATATATATTTCCTTATTTTTAATTTTATATAAAATTAATGTAGTGATTATTGATGTTATAAGCATCACGCATAGTGTAATCATTAAACCAAAAACTAAGTTTGAATTTACTATTGAATGTTCAAATTTAAATGAATTATTTAAAAGTTCATAAATAAAAAAACAAATTATTCCTATGATTGTTAATGAGAGGGTAACGATTGGAAAAACAAATCTAAATTTGTTTTGTTTTCCATAAAAAAACATTAATGTCCAAGAAAATAATGAAACTAATGGAGGGATAATTGCATATTCATACATTCAAAATACAATTCCGCCAAGAAATATTTGATATGTGGTATCAGATAGAAAAGAAAATATCGGTCCCTTAATTGGACCAAAAACAATTCCGAAAATTATGTAGAATAATATTTCAATGTTTATATTAAGTTTGCCTGGTAAAAGTTGTTTAAGAATAAATACTACTATAAAATATAGCGATAACATCATACCCATAAGAGCAATATCAAAAGCAGAAAATTTAATATTGTTTTTAAATCAGTCAAATATTTTATTTTTACTTACCATATTTTAAAACCACTAAAACCTCTTCTATAAAGTAAAATGATCCAATAAATAATACTTTTTTGTCAAGATTTTTTATAAAATCATTAAGCAAGTAAACTTTTCCGTATTCACTTGGATAGTCAAAAGTCGCTAATGTTTTTTTATTTTTATTTTGATATACAAAAGTATTATTTTTATCAAAATTAGTCATTATTTTTTTAACATCTTTATCTTTAGATAGGGAAACAACGTAATTATCAAAATAAATATTTTTTTGTTGAAAATATTCTAAGGTTTTTTTAATACCATCATCATTATGTCCTACATCAACATAACAATCAATATTATTTATTATTACTTGTTGTGCTCTTCCTGGTGGTTGTAAAAATATATTTCCTGCAATTTTAAATTCTTTTTTTAATATGTATTTGGCTAATTCTTTATTTTGATCATGAATATTGTTGGATTTTATTTCGACCTTAGTTACATTTTTGTTTTCTAGTAATTTAGCTTTTGTGATTAGAATTTCTTCTGCTTCATTTGAAATAGTGTTTGGATAAAAAATTTTATTATTATTTTTTATAGCAAAAGATTTATCTGTTACAATTTTTTTTATTGTTGATCCTAATATTTTTTTATGGTCAATACTAAAAGAAGTAAATATGGTAATGTCAAAATCAAGAAAATTGACAATATCTTTTTTAGCTCCAATTCCTGCTTCGAATATTGCTATATCTATTTTTTTTGATTCAAAATAAGAAAGACAAGATAAAAATAATAAATCAAAAAATCCAAAAGTATATTCAGGAAAATTTAAATGAAGGTCAATCATATGTTGCTGAATATCAATAAATTCAATATTTTTATTACTAATTTTTATTCGTTCTTCAAAATCAAAAATATGTGGAGAAGTAAATAAACCCACTTTATTTACTTCGTTTATTAAATTATCATTAAGATATTTTGAGACACTACCCTTTCCGTTGGTTCCTACAATGTGAATTTTTTTATAATTCATTTTTCAATTTTGAGTTTTAACAATATTTTGAAACTGTTTTTTGGTTATTTTTCCAGTCATTTGAAAAAGAGAGTTTGATATAAGATTCTTTATTTTTTGTTCCATTTTTCACCTAAATATTTAAAAAAACTAAAATAAAAAACCTAATTAAGCGGATGCAACAATTATTTATCTTACGAAACCCTTAAACTCTACTCCCATTTTAAAGGTATTCATAATTGTTTGCTCTTATTATAGTTAATAAGTATTATAACATTAGATTAATAACTAAGAACATTTAATTTAAAGTGATAATAACAAAACTCTTTATTTAGACTATATTATTTTTTAAATTAATATCTATTAAAGTTTCTTCAACAATTATTTCGTTAGTTGGGGATTCTTTTAACTTAATAATTTTTTCTTTTAATTTAGTTACTTCTAAATTAAGTTGTGAAATGATTTTGTCATATTTCATATAGTCAGTGCAAATATCATCTAAAAACATGTCAACTTGTGTTGGCGAATAACCATTTATTACAGACTCAAATTTTTTATCTACAATTTTTTTATAATTTAATTTCATATATTAAATTATATCATTTAATTCATAAAACATATTTTATGAGTGATAATAACTCGCATGTTTGTTTAGCAAAATAATCATATTTTTGTACCACCTTTAGCCATTTTTATCAAAATTATATATAATAATTTAATATGTCTAATTACAACTCTGATAAAATAATAATATTGAAAGGTCTAGAGGCTGTTCGTAAGAGACCCGGAATGTACATTGGGTCCACTGATGTAAATGGTCTTCATCACTTGGTTTGAGAGATTTTTGATAATGCTGTTGATGAGGCATTAGCAGGATTTGCTTCTGAAATAAAAGTAACTCTCAAAAAAGACTTATCGATTATTGTTGAAGATAATGGACGTGGCATTCCAGTTGATCAACATACAAGCGGAAAATCTGGAGTGGAAACAATTTTCACAGAATTGCATTCCGGTGGTAAATTTAATACTGACACATATAAAACATCGGGTGGTTTGCATGGAGTTGGTTCATCTGTTGTAAATGCGCTTTCATCCAAGTTAATTGCCACCATTTTTCGTGACAAAAAAGAATATTCAACAACTTTTGAAAATGGTGATTCAATAGTTGAAAGAACTCATGAAATTGGTCCAACATCCAAACGGGGAACAAGGATACAATTTTGACCAAATTATAAATTATTTAAATATGCACATCTTTCATATGAAGTAATTTCTGAACGATTAAGAGAATCATCTTTTTTGTTATCTGGTATTAGAATTGTAGTGAGAGATGAAGTGAGCCAAAATAAAGAGGAATTCAAACATGATGATGGAATCAAGTCTTTTGTTGAATTTATAAACTTGAATAAATCAAAAATATCTCATGTTCTTTCATTTGATGATAAAAACGAAGAAATGGAAGTCCAAATAGGAATGCAATATACTGATAGTTATTCTGAAACTATCGTTTCTTTTGTCAATAATGTAAAAACTAAAGAAGGCGGAACACATGAATCAGCTTTTAAAAATATGTTAACAAAAGTTATAAATGATTTTGGACGTGAAAAAAATTTCATAAAAACAAAAGAACCAAACTTTGAAGGTTCGGATGTACGTGAAGGATTAACCGCTATTATTTCTGTTAAAATTTCAGAAACTTTTTTAGAATTTTCTGGACAAACAAAAGACAAGCTATCAACTCCGGAAATTAAAAAACTTGTTGATGAAGTTATTCAAAAAGATTTATATTTTTGGTTAAATGAAAATAAAAAAATAGCTGAGAAAATTTTAACAAAATCAAAACAATCAAAAGATGCTCGTGATGCCGCTAGAAAAGCAAGAGCTGATTCTAGAAAAACAAAAGACAAATTAAGTGAAATTAAAATATTGTCTGGTAAATTAACACCTGCCCAAAGTAGAATTTCAGCTGAAAGAGAATTATTTTTAGTTGAGGGTGATTCAGCGGGTGGTAGTGCTAAACTTGGAAGAAATAGAAAATATCAAGCCATTCTACCGCTTAGAGGTAAAATTATTAATACTGAAAAAGCTAAGCTTCTTGATATTCTTAAAAATGAAGAAGTTGGTACAATAATAAACACAATTAGCGCTGGCATTGGAACAGATTTTGATGTTAATAAAGCTAAATATCACAAGGTAATAATAATGACTGATGCCGATACTGACGGGGCACATATTCAAATACTACTATTAACATTCTTTTTCAGATATATGAGACCGCTTATTGCGGCGGGAATGGTTTATATTGCACAACCCCCTTTGTTTAAACTTAAATATACTAAAAATAAAAAAGTTATTCAAGAGTATCTGTGAAATGAAGAAGAATTAAAAACATTTTTAGAAAAACAAAAAAATGTTGAAATACAAAGATATAAAGGACTTGGAGAAATGAACTCTGATCAATTATGAGAGACAACAATGGACCCTGAAACAAGAACTCTAATTAAAGTGACACTAGATGATGTAGCAATTATTGAAAGAAGAGTTTCTATATTGATGGGAGATAATGTAGAGCATCGTAAAGAATGAATTAATAAGAATGTTAATTTTACAATGGAAGATGATTTTGAAATATAAATACTAAAATAAAGGAGTGGCAAAATGGCAAAAGAAAAAGAAAAAAATTTTATCCAAAATGAAAAACTTGAATATCAATCATTAGATTATATTATGTCAGATCGTTTTGCTCGTTATTCAAAATATATTATTCAACAAAGAGCACTTCCTGATGTTAGAGATGGATTAAAACCTGTTCAAAGAAGAATTCTTTTTTCTATGTCTGAACTTGGTTTACAAAGTCATAAAGGGTTTAAAAAATCTGCTCGCATTGTTGGTGATGTAATTGGTAAGTATCATCCTCATGGTGATAGTTCAATTTATGAAGCTTTGGTTAGAATGGGGCAAGATTGAAAAATGAATATGCCTTTGGTTGAAATGCACGGCAATAAAGGGTCTATTGATGATGATCCTGCCGCTGCAATGAGATATACAGAAACCAAATTAGAAAAAATTGCAAATTTAATGCTAGATGAATTGGATAAAAAAACCGTTCCTTATGCCCCAAATTTTGATGATACGGAAAAAGAACCGGTTGTTTTGCCTTCATATTTGCCTAATTTATTGGTTAATGGTGCAAGAGGAATTGCTTCTGGGTTTGCAACTGAAATACCCCCACACAATCTTATCGAAATTTTAGATGCAGCAATTGCGATGATTAATAATCCTGCAATTACTTTAAATTCATTATTAAAATTTATTAAAGGTCCTGATTTTCCAACCGGAGGAATTGTTTATGGACAAAAAGGCATATATCAAGCCTTTGAAAGAGGTCAAGGTAGAATTACAATATCTTCAAAATATGAAATAATTACCGATGATAACGGAACATGAATTAATATTACAGAAATCCCTTATGGAGTTGTAAAATCTAAGTTAGTTAGACAAATAGATGAATTACGTTTTTCGGGAAAAATAGTTGGCATTAAAGAAGTAAGAGATGAGACTGATCGTGAAGGAATATCAATTGCAATATTTTTGGAACAAGATTCAAATCCTGAAGCAATAATAAATTATTTATTACAAAAAACAGATGTTAAAGTTTATTATTCATACAATATGATTTCAATTAAAGATAATGCCCCTAAAGTATTGAGTATTAGCAAAATGTTAGAATCATATATTTTTCATATCAAAGACGTTAAAAGAAAATCGATTAAGTTTGATTATGAAAGGTATCAAAAAAGATTAGAAATTATTAATGGTTTAATAAGAGTTAGTGAAATCCCTGATGAAGTTATAAAAGTTATAAGAGAATCTACCGATTCTAAGAGAGGTGTTATTTTAAATTTAGTAGAAAAGTTAAAATTCACCGAAATACAAGCAACAGCTATTGCTGAGTTAAGACTTTATCGTTTAAATAAAACAGATGTTAGCATTTATTTAAGTGACAGAGAAGACTTAACTTCAAAAATTAATTTTTTCAATAAAATATTAAAAAATGAAAATGAATTTAATCTATATTTGGTAAGTATTTTAAAAAAAATAAAAAAAGAATT
>CAMQYR010000023.1 GCA_947039385.1 uncultured Mycoplasma sp. | reverse complement strand
AGATAATGAGCGGTGACTGGAGTTCAGACGTGTGCTCTTCCGATCTTGCAGATGCTATTATTCTTCTTGAAATAGAAATCAAATCACCCGATTTAATCAATCTTGCTAAATAGTATATTGCAGCATTGGGATCACTCCCTCTTATTGATTTATGAAAAGCTGATTGTAGGTCATAAAATTCATCACCATGATTTGAAGATAATGATGAAGTTAGTGGACTAATTTTATTTAATAATTTCTTAGTTATTTCAGTCCCACTATATAGCGAATTAATAACATCTAAAGTGTTAATTGCACTTCTTAAATCTCCATCAGTATTTAAAGAAATTACTTCAAGTTCATTAGAAGATATTGAAATATTGAGTTTTTTAGCTATTTTTTCTAAACCACAAAAAATTTCTTTTTTGCTTAATTGATGTAATTGAATAATTTGACATCGACTTCTAATTGCGGGATTAATTACAAAAAACGGATTCTCTGTAGTTGTTCCAAAAATTATTAAGTTTCCTTTTTCTAAATAAGATAACAATATGTCTTGTTTGTCTTTATTAAGTCTATGAAATTCATCTACAATTATTACAAAATATTCATTTTCATTTATGTTTTTAGATAAAAGTTGATCTAAATCACTCTTTTTACCAATTGTAGGATTAAATCGTTTGTAAGATAAATTCAAAGTATTACAAATAGAAATAGCTAATGATGTTTTACCTGTTCCTGGAGGACCATAAAATATTGCTGAAAAGATTTTGTTATTATCTATCATTTTTCTAATTATTCCATTAGTTCCTAATAAATGAGATTGTCCAATAATATCTTCAATATTTTCAGGTTTTAAATAATTGGAAATAAGTTTTTTCATATTAAAAATTATAACTTTATTTAATAAATTTTTACAATTTGAATTAAATAAAGTTATTCATAAATACTTAATTTTATGCTTTAGGTTTTTTAATTTCTTTTTTAGGAGCAACTATTTTATGAGATTTTGGAGTTACCTTCTTAGAATTTAAAATATTTTCCGAATAAACAGAAACAATTTTTCTATTTCTTTTGTCTGCATATTTAACATATCCATCAATTAATGCATAAAGTGTATCATCATTTCCACGCCCTACATTATCACCAGGGTGAATCTTTGTCCCTCTTTGTCTAAAGATTATTGATCCAGCATGACTGAATTGCCCATCGCTTAATTTTCATCCAAGACGTCTACCAGCTGAATCACGACCATTCTTACTAGAACCGGCTGCTTTTGTTTTTGCCATATTCTATCACCTAACCTTTCATCTCAATTATTTTTACACGAGTATAAGGTTGACGATGACCAAGCTTTCTCTTGTGTGTTGATTTAGCGTTATGACGATAAACAACAATTTTTTTATGTTTTCCTTGTTTTTCAATTAAACCAATAACTGTAGTTTTATCTAAAAATGGTGTTCCAATTTTGTCGCCCATAACTAAAACTTGATCAAAAGAAACTTTGTCTCCAGCCTCTCCAGCTATTTTTTCAATATAAATTGTTGAGTCTTTTTCTACAAGTAGTTGTTTACCACCCGTTTTAATAATTGCAATCATTGCATCTCCTAATTTTAAATTCTCATCCTTGAGGCGCCATAAGTCTTAAACCTCTTTGGTATGGTTACAAAAGTAACTTGAATTAATTATACAAAAAAATAAAATTTATTTTGAATAAAGTTTATTTTGTTTTCTATTGCAATATGAAGATTATAAATATTGCTCTAAAAATACTTCCAAATCTTCATATTCAGCCTTGATTTCAGATTTTGGTTTATCAGCTACAACTTTACCATTTTGTAAAACAATAATTCTTTGAGCTAAATAATCAACTTCGGCCATATCATGAGAAATTAAAACGATTGTCATGTTATTATCTTCAGCAAATTTTTTGATAAATTTTTTAATCGTTGTTCTAATCTTTATATCTAAACCTGTTGATAACTCATCAAGAAAAACAAGCTTTGGTTTATGAATAATTGAAAGCAATAAATTTAATCTTTGTTGTTGTCCTCCCGATAGAGAATGAGCACTTTTATTATAAAACAGATTTACGCCAAATTCTTCAATCAAGCTATTTAGTTCTTCATCAGTTATATCGATTTTATAAGCTTCTTTTAAAAACAAGATAACATCTTTACATTTAAGACCTACAGGATATGATGAATCTTGAAATTGAATGCCTAATGATTCTTGATAATTAATTTTTGTCTTATAATTATATTTAAAAGTACCAACGCTTGGTTTATTTAAACCAATCATCATTTCAACAAATGTTGTTTTTCCAGCTCCGTTAGATCCTAAAATAGCAACAGGCTCACCTGCCTTAAAATTAATATTTATATTGTCATTTGCCACTAATTTATGACCATTAACCATAAAATATTTTGAAATATTATGTGCTTCTATTAAATATTCAGAATCTAAATTTGATGTTATTAATAAATCTTTAGTTAAGGCTTTATTATTTCTAGTACTTTTAAAAACTGAAGAGATGATTTTTCAATTCATTTTGCTTGATGAACGTGCACTTCAGGAAAATTTTCCAATTGCAAAAAAACCAAATATGGCAATAAATAGAAATGGCATAATATGATTTAAAATTTTATCATAATTTTTAAAAATAATTAAATCTTCAGAATCTTTTCCACCAAAAATACCAAAAATATTAAAAAGACTATAATCAATATTAACATCTCATATACTTGAATTATTTAAATTCATTATATTATGACCAACGGAAGGTTTGAATCCATTAAAACTTTCAATCATTAAGGAAATTGGATATTTAAATGGTAGTAAATAGCTAGAATATTTTATAGCATCAATTTGGGTTGTCATACTAACAGGCAAAACAGCCGGTCCAACAAAAAAAGTTATCATTAGTATTGTAATTCCAACACCTTGAATAAAAAGTGTTGAATTAGCTATAGAAGCCAAAAGAATGCCAATAACCATTGTAAGAAATATTAATAAAAATGTAGAATAAATGAATGAAAATCAGTTAACACCTCCAAGCATTTGAATTCAAGAAGGAGATTTAATTCCTTGACTACTAAGATCGGGAGATGATATCTTTGAATCATGTAAATTAGTTAAAAAAACCAAGAAAGAAAAACCAAATACTAATAAGATTGATGCCATTATTATTATTAAATTAAACAATATAATAACTGCTAGAAATTTCATGGGATTTATAGGAGTTGTTCCAATTCTTTTTAATAATGAAGAATTTTTAAACTCAAAAATACTTTGCGGCATAAACACTAAACCAATTGTTAAAACACTAATAGCAATTGCTCCGGGAAAATAAAATTCATGACCTAAAGCCATCCCTAAGAAAAACAACATAATTACAGGGACAACAAAAGCAAATAATGGTCCTATAATACCTTTTCAAAAATACTTATTTACCAATTTAAAAACTGTAAACATAACAACTCTTTTTTAAAAATAAATTATAACATACAATATAAACTAAAAAAGTTTTTCTAATTAGAATCAATTTCTTCACCATTTTCTCTAAAATTTTCAAAAAAACTTCTTGAGTCCGGTAAATCAAATTTAGAATTTAATTCAAATTTAGATCCGGTTCCTGCAGGAATTTTATGTCCTAAAATAATATTTTCTTTTAATCCTTCTAAATTATCTTCTTGGTGAGAAATAGCTGCATGAACTAAAATTTTTGCAGTTTCTTGGTATGAAGCAGCAGCTAGGAATGAATCAGATAATAATGGTGTTTGCTTTGCACCTTTAATTGTTATTTTACCAAATGCTGGTTTTTTACCTTTTGCCAATAATGAAGCATTAACTTTTTGATATGTTAATATATCTTCAATACCACCAATAAAGAAGTCAGAATCACCCGAATCTGTAATGATTATTTTAGATAACATTTGACGAATTATAATTTCTATATACTTATCACTAATTGAAATACCTTGCATACGATATAATCTTTGAATTTCTTTCAAAATATAATTTTGTACATTTCTTGCATTTGTTATTCTTAAAAGATCTCTTAAAATTATTGGACCTTCGGTTATTTTTTGACCCGGGATAACTTTATCACCAATTTTTACACGTTTTTTAGAACTTGCAGAAATTTCAATTTTTTTAGTTGTAACTTTTCCATCCACTTTTTTATATGAAATTTCAATAACTTCTCCAATATTTGTTTGTTGAATATCTATTACTTCACCTGTTTTATTTGAAATAATTGCAGGACGTCCCCAAGGTTTTTCATAAGCATCAATAAGTTCAATTAATCGAGTAAATCCGCCTGTTATATCTTCTACACCAGCAACACCACCAGTATGGAAAGTACGCATAGTTAATTGTGTTCCAGGTTCCCCAATTGATTGAGCAGCTATAATACCAACAGCTTCTCCTATATTTACAACTCTATTTGTTGCAAGATCTTTACCATAACATTTTTTACATACACCATTAATTGTATGACAACCTAGAATTGAACGTAAATCAACTTTTGTAATACCAGCTTTAATAATTTGGTCAGCAATTTCTGGTGTAACTAATGATGATTTATCAATAATAAGATTGTTTTTAGAATCAAATATTGGAGAATTTGTGTAACGTCCTTCAATACGTTCATGAAGATCAACAATTATTGAGTTTGTTTTTGTATCAATAATAGATTTTGCCAAATAACCAAAATCCGATTTACAATCATCTTCTCTAACAACTATATTTTGAGCAACATCAACTAGACGACGTGTTAGATAACCTGATTTAGCCGTATTAAGAGCTGTATCTGTTAGACCTTTACGAGCACCGTGTGTTGATGAATAAAACTCATAAGCTGTTAGTCCCTCAAGGAAAGAAGATTTAACAGGAACTTCAACTGTTGAACGAACTTCGCGTTCATTAGTTGCATCTATTTTTGTTTGTTTGGTATTATTTGCCATTAATCCACGAATACCAGCAAGTTGCACTAAGTTAGAAACATTCCCACGAGCACCTGATTTTATCATAATATTAATTGAGTTTTCTAATTCATTCGAAAATACAACATCTAAATTATTTTGAATATCTTGCTTTATATATGTTCACTTATTGTTTGAAAGACGATATCTCTCATCATCTGTAACTAATCCATTTTGATATTTTTCTTTCAACTCAATAGTATATTTTTCACCTTCAGCAATTTTTTCTTTTTTATTTGTAGAAACAAGAATATCACTAAATGAAATTGTAACTCCTGATTTTGTTGAATATAAAAATCCTAGTTCTTTAATTTTATCTAAAATTGTTGCAACTTGATTTGTATAGTGGAATCAAGTTGAATTCAATAATTGTGTTCTTTCCAATGGTTCCAATGTTCTTTCAACATTATCATTTTTATATAAAATTGATTTGTTCAATATTAAAAATTGTTCTGATAAAATATCAGCTAAAATAGCTCCATGAACTGATCCTAATTTGGTCCCATTTAAATCTTGCAAATTTGAAAATTCTAAATTCACAAAAGGTAAATTTGATTTATTAACTGTTTTAATAATTTTAGCAACTTCTCTAATAGATGTATTTACAAAATAATTATCAAATACACTTCTTATAATTTTAGCAATATCTTTTTTAGAGAATGAAGTATTAATAGATAAAGAGCTTATCTTTTCTTTAATGTTTTCTCCATATCCTAAATAATATTTATCTACTTTACCATTTAATGATTCTTTTGAATTATCAAAAATAAATGGAAAGTGCTTTGGAAGTGCTTCATTAAAAATAAATTTCCCGACAGATGATATTGCATAACCTTTATCATCTTTATAATTATTGGTAGATTTAATTTTTGAATATGGCATAGCAACTCTTGCATGTAAAGAAACTAATTTATTATCATAAGCTAATTTTAATGCATCAAAATTAGAAAAAAACTTACCTTCACCCAATGCATCTTTTTTTTCGGTTGTTAAATAATATAATCCAAGAATCATATCTTGTGATGGGTTAATAATAGGTTCCCCATCTTTAGGACCAAGAATATTTCGATTAGCAAAAATAAGTTCTTTTGCTTCTATAACTGCTTGATCAGAAATAGGAACATGAACTGCCATTTGATCACCATCAAAATCGGCATTAAAAGCCGTAGTTACAAGTGGGTGTAACTTAATAGCTCTACCACGAATAAGCACTGGTTCAAAAGCTTGAATAGATAAACGATGGAGAGTTGGGGCGCGATTCAATAGAATCGGTCTGTCTTTTATAACCTTAGCAACATGAACTCAAATTCTAGGATCTAATTCTTCAATTAATTTTTTAGCACCTTTAATAGTTGTATTAATATCTTTTGCAATTAATTCTCTAACAATTCATGGTTCAAATAATTTTGCAGCCATTTCACGTGGAATACCTGCTTGATGCATTTTTAAACTAGGACCAACAACAATAACTGAACGCCCTGAATAATCAACACGTTTACCAAGTAAATTTTGTCTAAATCTTCCTTTTTTACCTGTTAAAGAATCTGCAATCGACTTAAGAGGTCTATTATCTTTTGAAACAATAGGAGATGGAGTTCTTCTTTGATTATCAATCAATGCATCAACCGCTTCTTGTATCATTCTAAGTTCATTTTGTAAAATTAAAATAGGAGCATCTGATTCTTGTCATTTTTTCAAACGATTATTTCTTATAATAATACGACGATATAATTCATTAATATCACTAGTTGAATGACGTCCACCATCTAATTGTATTAGAGGTCTTAAATCTGCGGGAATAATAGGCAAATTATAAATAAGCATATTTCTAGGATTTTGACCAGACGAAATAAATGAATTAATAATTTTTAATCTTTTATATAGTTTTTCTCTAATTTGTAATTTTGTTGTAAGGGCTTTTTCGCCTTTATTTACAATAATGTTTATTTCATTAATTTCATTTTTTATTTCATCCCTTGTAGCAACTAAATCAAAATTATCCAATAAATATTCAAAAGCTTTAGCTCCGGTGTCTATTTTAGCATCTGAAAATTCTTCTATTATTTCATTTAATTCATAAAAATCAATACCATAATCTTTTCCCATTTTTGAAGAAGCTCTATCTTCTAAATCTTTAATAGCAGTAGATATTTCTATAAATTCAAAAGATTCAGGTTCAAATTTTAGTCTAATTTCTTCTAAAGCTTGACGATAAATATAAGCAGCTTCATTTATTTCAATAATTAAATTTTTAGGAAGAGCCTTAATTCCACCAGATTCTAAAACAATATGTGACTTATAGTAAATAACACCCTCAATAGTTGCACGTGAATGTGTTTTATTTGAAGTCCCAACCTTTAAACCCAATAATTTGGCAAGGATTGAATTATCAACTTTAAAAAATCAAAAATGTAGAACTGGAGAATTTAATTTAATGTGACCCATTCTACTTCTACGTGAAATTTTTGCTAAAATTTCGGGTTTTAATTCTTTACATAAATCTGTATTTTCACATAAAGTATTTTCATTTGATTTTTTATATTTTTTAGAACAAATTGCACATTTAAAATCTGTTGTTGGTCCAAAAATTAATTCATCAAACAATCCTCCAGCTTCTGGTTTATATGATTTATAATTAATTGTTTCAGGTTTTATTACTTCACCATGACTTCACTCCAAAACATCTTCTGGTGTTGCCAATGCTAAAGAGATTTTTTTAATTTTATTTTCTTCAATTAAGGCATATTTTCTTGATATCAACATTATTTATTCCCTTCTTCTTCAAAATCATTTTCTTTAATTTCGAATTTAATGCCAAGACCTCTTAGTTCATAAGCAAGAACATTAAATGATTCTGGTGTTCCGGGTGTTGGCAATGATGTTTTAGTTGCCAATGCATTATATAGTTTATTTCTACCCGAAATATTATCTGACTTGTATGTTAATAATTCTTGAAGTATCATGGTTGCACCATAAGATTCGATAGCTCATGTTTCCATTTCCCCAAATCTTTGACCACCATTTTGAGATTTACCTCCAAGAGGTTGTTGT
>CAMQYR010000022.1 GCA_947039385.1 uncultured Mycoplasma sp. | reverse complement strand
CTATTAAGTAATAATCACTTATAATCTGATGAAGCCTCTATAGTTATTAATCCTTTTTTAGCTTTAAACAAGTTGTCCAAATCAATTTTAGTTCAACTC
The DNA here is from genome assembly GCA_947039385.1 of uncultured Mycoplasma sp. Lineage (GTDB taxonomy): Bacteria > Bacillota_I > Bacilli_A > Mycoplasmatales > Metamycoplasmataceae > UBA710. The sequence goes on along the minus strand of CAMQYR010000022.1, from coordinate 8,438 downwards.
ACTAATTTATCCAAACAAGGAACGGACACAACCCTTGCATTTTCTAATTTTTTTGCCACCTCAACTGCCAATTCAACCTCTGAACCCGATGCTGCAATAATGTAATCTGGAGTTTCACAATCAAACAAAGAATATGCACCTTTTTCAATTTTTTCCATTGAACGATTATTAAGTGAAAATGACTTTAAATTTTGTCTTGATAGTATTAATATGTTTGTTTCTATTGTGGACTTAAAGGCCTCTGTTATTGCAACTTTTGTTTCTATTTCATCACAAGGTCTATGAACATTTACATTCTCAATAGCTCTTAACATAGGAATTTGATCATAAGGTTGATGTGTTGGTCCATCGCCACCAACTTTATATGAATCATGAGTAAAAGCAAATATATTAGGTACTTTCATCATTGCACCCAATCTAATTGCACTCTTCATATAATCAGAAAATACTAAAAATGTTCCACCAATTATTTTTAACCCACCATGCAAATTAATTCCATTTGAAATTGCTGCCATTCCGAATTCTCTAATCCCCAAAAATATTGCATTTCCTCCATCTAAAAATGACTTGTTTGAAATTGAAATTTGTGTTGATGAGCTAACATCAACTCCAAGAGAAATGGTGTTTTTTGCTCGTTGACTTAAATTTAATATTAAATCTTTAAGATATATTCTAGTTGCTAAATTATTATTGTCAAATTTAATTGACTTAAAAATATTTACAAAATCTGTTTGATTATTAATTCAAGAACTAATTTCATTAAAACCTACTGGGTTTTGTTTTCTATAAACAATATTGTTTTGTTCTCAATTTTTAAATGTTTTTTGCCCACGCTTTGTAATATGATCTTCAAAATATTTATAAACATCTTTATCCATTTCTCAGTCTTTAAAATCTGTTTCATAATGCCTATTAAATTTAATCAAATCTTCTTTATCGACTATACCGTGGTGTCCCTTAAAAGAAGCTTGTGTATTCAATCCTTCTGCAATAATGGTTGCTACCTCTATAAAAGAAGGCTTTTTACTTTGCTGTGCTCTTAATATTGCCAATTCTATTTCAACAGAATCATTTGTGATTTTTTGATAAAATCAATTGTTTGATTCAAATCTCATTTTTAAATTTTCAACACTTACATGATTAACAGCAGAATCTAATTGAAACTGATTAGAATCATGAAGTACAATTAATTTATCAAGCCCAAGTCTTCCTGCTATTGCAGTTGTTTCATATGATATTCCTTCTTGCAAATCGCCATCTCCAACAACTACATAAGTATAATGCTTGAACACTTTGGGAAATTCATGGTAAGTTTTTTGCTCTAAAAACTTTTGTGCTATTGCCATCCCAACACCCATTGCAAAACCTTGTCCTAATGGTCCTGTGGAAGCGTCAATGAAATTATTTTTTTTATATTCAAACTCAGGATGACCAGGAGTTTTAGAACCATCCATTTTAAAATTAATTAATTCTTCTTTATCAAGCAACCCAGCAAAATGTAATATTGGGTAAACTGACATAGATCCATGCCCTCCACTAAGAATAAATCTATCTCTATTAATTCATTTTCCATCCTCATTATTTAAATTTATAAATTTTGTAAATAGTGTGAAGGTTATTGGGGCTGCTGACATTGTCATTCCAACATGCCCTCCTTTTGCAGCTTGAATTGATTTTAATCCAAAATATCTAATTGCATTAATGTATTTTAATTCAATATTTTTAATCATTAATCTCTCCTGTAAGATAATAACATTTAACATTACTATACTATAGTGTTTAATTATAATACTATTTGGATATTATTAATGATTAAATATATTTTTTGATTTTAGGTGTTTTCATTGCAACTTTATACACTTATTTTTTAAAAATAATTTCTATAATTTCAAATAATTAATATCAAAAAACGCTTAAATTTGGAGGCTTATAAAATGGAATGTGTCACGATAATTTTGAATACTTGTTTTGACTTGCTCATCTTCACTTTCATGAGAATGAATTGAAAATAATATTAATCCAAAAACAACACCTAGCATCATCAAACTAATTGTTATGTATCAAGATTTTGCATCCATCTTTTTATGTAAAAATTCAGGAATAAACTCTACGAGAGAACTAAACAAAATTATAGATCCAACACACACTTTTAGAAAAGAAAGAACAATTACATTTTTGCCTAAAGATTCAGAACTATAAGCACCAATAAAAATAAATGGCACTAATAAAAGCGTTCCTAAAAATGAATATAATGTTGCTTTTCATTTATTAATTCCTATTTCAATTTGACGATAATATAAAACTAATTCCTCCGGAATAATATGTAAAGCAAAAGTTAATAAAAACATAATATTAATTACACTAATTTCTCCGCCTTTCTTTTGAATACTTGCAATTAAAAATCCAATAATTAATCCCCCAGGAATTCTGTGTGATAACAATAATATTAAAGCTAAAATTTTTGATTTAAGATTAACATCATTCATATTATAAATAAGATTTGAATGATCATGTTCCGTTTCAAGTGAATGTTCTTCTTTTTGTGATAATTTTTTTGCTATTAAAAATTTTATTAAAATTGAAATACTTAAAATTAAAAAAGCTCCTCCTCCTATTATTCCAATATTTATTCCCATAATTGAAAACGGATCGAATTTCTTTTTTTCTAAATAAAACGTTAATTCTTCTTTCGCTTCGGAAAAAAAGCCGAAAATTGACAAAATTATAAAAAAGCCTGAAGAAAATGCATATAAATAAATCGATGAATTTCCACTTAATTTTGGTTTAAAAATAGGCAAAAGTATTCCATAAATTCATGGAATTGAAATTACTATTAATGAAACTATCAAAATTATATAAATTAAATCCATTATTTTATTTATTACAACTTATCACAATAAATCTTTCTACTTAATTTTTATTATTATAAACCAAAAATCAAATAATAAAATGTTAAAATAATTTATATAAATAAATAAGTATAACAAAAACAACTTAATAAATGTAAATGTTATTTGTTTTATATAATTTCAAAAAATGTATTATAATTAGTTAAATTATACAAAATTAAATTGCTTATTCATAGCTAAATTAGAGAGAGAAAAAAACCATGACTCCACATATAAATGCCAAAAAAGGCGAAATTGCAAAAACGGTCTTAATGCCTGGTGATCCACTAAGAGCAAAATTTATTGCTGAAAAATACTTGAAAAATGTTAAATTAGTTAATCAAATAAGAAATATGTTTATGTATACAGGAACTTATAATAATAAAGAAGTCACTATTGCTGGTGGTGGAATGGGTTGTCCATCAATTGGAATTTATTCATATGAATTATTTAAATTTTATGATGTTGATAATATCATAAGAATTGGTTCTGCAGGTTCTTATAAAGAAAAAATTAAAATTTATGATTTAATTTTAGCCACAGAGGCAATAAGTGAAAATACATCTTTTACAGAATTGGTTTTAGGAAATCCAAAAGAAACTATATTACCTTCAAAAATATTGAATGATAAACTTATTAATTCGGCTAATAAACTTGGGAAAAAAATGACACAAGGTAGAATACATTCATCAGATGTTTTTTATTCTTCGGTTCCTGTTTTGGAGCGAATAAATAGAACGCAAGCTATTGCAGTTGAAATGGAATCATATGCACTATTTACTAATGCTGAAAAACTAGGAAAACAAGCAGCTTGCATTTTAACTATTTCTGATAATCTTATAACTCATAAAGAATCAAGCGCAGAAGAAAGACAAAACTCTTTCATTGATATGATGGAAGTTGCTTTAGAAATTTTATAAATATAAATCATGATAACAACACTAGATATAATAAATAAAAAGAAGAATAAACAAAATTTATCAAAAAAAGAAATTATTTTTATTATTAATGGTTTTACCAAAAAAGAAATCCCAGATTACCAAATATCAGCCTTACTAATGGCAATAGTACTTAATGGTATGAATGAAGAGGAAACAATAAATTTAACAGAGGCTATACTAAACTCTGGAGAAACAATCGATTTAACTTCAATTAAAGGGATTAAACTAGATAAACACTCTACAGGTGGGGTTGGAGATAAAACATCATTAGTGTTAGGGCCTATTGTGGCTGCGTGTGGTGGTATAATTTCTAAAATGTCTGGAAGAGGTTTGGGACATACTGGTGGAACCATTGACAAGCTAGAATCAATCCCGGGATTTAATTGTTTTTTATCAATTAATGAATTCAAAAATATTATTAGTAAAATTGGAATTTCAATTATAGGTCAAACGGATTCGTTAGTTCCGGCAGATAAAGCTATTTATAGTTTAAGAGATGCTACTGGAACTGTTGATTCACTAGCCTTAATTGCATCATCCATTATGTCTAAAAAATTAGCTACAGGAAGCGATGCTATTTTATTAGATATAAAATGTGGTAAGGGTGCCTTTATGAAAGATTTAGAATCTGCACAAAAATTAGCACATATAATGATTAGAATTGGTAAATCCCTAAACAAGGATATCAAAGTTGAAATAAGCAATATGACCCAACCATTAGGACGAATGATAGGAAACAAAAACGAAATAATTGAGGCCATTAATACTTTGTCAAATAAAGGGGAGCCTAATTTTTTGAAATTATGTTTAAGTTCTGCATCAACAATGTTATTGCAAGCTGGAATTGTAAACAATGAACAAGAAGGTGAAGTTATTGCTAAAAAAGCAATAACTTCAGGAAAGGCTTTGAATAAATTCTATGAATTTGTTGAAGCTCAAGGTGGAGAAGTGCTTGCAATTAAGAGTCCTTTGTTTTGAAAACCAAAAAATAAAATTAATGTTTTGGCAATAGAAACTGGGTTTTTAGAAATTTCTAATTCACTAATTTTTGGAAATGTAGCACTTAAATTAGGAGCCGGTCGGAAAACTAAAAATGAAATAATTGATTTTGATGCAGGTATTGAGTTAATTAAAATTACTAATGATTATGTTAAAAAGGGGGATGTTCTTTTTACATTATATTCCTCTAAAATAATTAATCTTTCTCTAGTTAAGGAATTAAGTGCTGGCTATAAAATTAATAATAAAGTTATTCCTAATAAAATTATTCTTGATAAAATTAAGTAATAAGGAGAATTTTATGAAATTTGAAAAAATGATTGATCACACCTATTTAAAACCGGAAGGAACTAGTAAAGAGATTAACAAATTGGTAAAAGAAGCTATTGAATGAAAGTTTGGTGGTGTTTGTATTAATTCATCATGAATTAAATATGCAAAAGAGAAAATCGGAAATGAAGATATTAAAATTATATCTGTCATTGGTTTTCCACTAGGAGCCGGAATAACTCAATCAAAAGTCCAAGAAGCAAAACTCGCTATTGACCATGGTGCTAATGAAATAGATATGGTTATGAATATTGGAAGATTTAGAGATGGCCAATATGATTATGTATTAAATGAAATCAAGAAAGTTAAAGAGGCTATTGGCAATAGAATTCTCAAGGTTATTGTAGAGACTGCATTATTAAAGGAATATGAGATAGAAAAATCCGCTGAAATTGTGTTAGCTTCTGGTGCTGATTTTATTAAAACAAGTACTGGTTTTTCATATAGAGGTGCTTCTTTTAATGATATTAAAATATTTAATAAAGTAATAAAAGGTAAATTAAAAATCAAGGCATCCGGAGGAATAAAAACTATTGCTGACCTAGAACAATATGCATCAATGGGTGTTGAGAGATTTGGAACATCTTCTTCAATTGCAATCCTTTCAGGAAAAGATTCAAAAGAAAAATACTAATCATTTTTAATAAAATTGGAATTTTTGAAATAATTTGAGTATAACCCTTCCTTATTTTTTTCTCTAATTTTGCTGCTATCCACCATTGCTAATCTTCTTTGCATTATTACTTCATTTCAAATATTAGATTGCTTATGTTTTTTGAAAATAATAGAAAATATAATAAAATTTATTAAAGAATAAGCAAACACAACGCAAGCAACAATCATTACAGGAAAAGTTCAAGCATCTAAATATTCAAACCAACTATCTTTTTCAATAAATGAATAATGTGCCCCAAACACTATAATTGACATCAAAACAATTGCATAGGCTAAACTTAGATTGATTGGATTGATATTTTTTCCATTTCTTATAACTACAGTTGCAGGAAGAATAACGGTTCATGCTGAACATAAAATTGAATAAACACCTATATAGATATAAGTATTGGATGAAAATCCACGAATTGATTCTAATTCTAAAGGTGTTAATGCTGTATTTTTATTAATCAATGCTGTAATTATATTAGAGTTATATTGAGTATATCCAACATTAAATTTGTAAATTTGCATCTTTCAAATTGTGAACTGTCTTAAATTAATAGGATTTGCAAATCACTCTGGATTATTTTTGGCAATTAATGGAAAATCATTTTTCATAAATTGTTGATACTCTATCATATTTGTTGGTGATTTCATGCCTTCTAGCAATGGAAAAGAGCTAGGTAATGCCGGTAAATTTCATTCACCTCCATATTGAGCATTTTGTATATATATTTTTGCTAGAGGATTAACAACATAATATCCTCCTATGACAAACAAGGATGTTGCCAACACACTTATACCTATTAATTTGTAAAATTTAGAAATTTTTAATTGATTTACATTAATTATAGGGGTATATAAATTATAATATTTTATTGAATCAGAAATTCCTGTTGAAACCCAAACCAATGCATACATTAAGTTAAACCAAATAACTCTTGACATTTGATATGACAAAGGTACATATTCATTCATATTGGTGGGCATTGCCAAACTTAACATTAATAAAGCTAATCCTTTATAAAAAGAAACAGAAATTCCTGCAACAGCTTCTTGTGAAATATCTTTAAACATTTTAATAGTGTATTTTGTTTCTTTATTTGGTTTAAAAACATTAAATGAATAAGCATACTTTATATAAAATACAAGAACCAATAAAATAAAAATACTTGATATTGTAAGTCCCAAACCTATTCCTTTAGCGCCCATTTTTAATGTTACACCTAATATGTATGATAAAATTAGTCCAATACTAATAAAAAATATATAAAAAAACAATGCCACATGTCTATTATATAAATATACATAAAGTATAAATAAATTGATAAGAGCAATAAGAATAATATATATAATTGATGATCAAGCAAAACCCATACCAAACTCTATTGTTTGCATTGTATTTGGTCTATTACATGAAAAAAATAAGTATAAATAACTAGAAGATACAAAAAATATAGATAATACAATACCCATTAAAATACTTATATATATTGCATGTGTCATAATTTCTGATGTTTTTTGTTTAGAAGTCTTTTCGTTATTATTTTCTTCTTTAAATTTTTTTGCCAAAAGAAAAAATGTGCTGATCGCAAAAGAAATTCCGACCTGTGAAAATGTTAGAAGAAATGCTGATACATACCCAACACCCATAACTACTTGTGCACCAAAAGGATTAATAAATGAACTTATAATACAAAGCAAAATTGGAGTAATAGAATTTATTAAAGATATTATTAAAAAAATTTTTCCCCTATTAATGGTGGTAATAATTTCCTTGCTTTTGCTGGATAAATGAAATTTTAACATTCAAATATTATATAATATATTTAGCTAAAAAAATATTAATTATAAAGTCGCCAATTAAAATACCAATTTAAAATTAACTTGTTTTTTTATTTCTTGTTTAATTACTAAACAAATTATGATGAAAATGAAATTAATTATTTCGATATATTAAATTTTGCAAAATGATTATTGCTTAAACTAGTGTTTTGCTTAAAAAGACATTCTTTTGTTTGAATTAATTAAGTCATTAAAGATTTTAATTAATCTAAATAAGTTGTTTTATTTAGTTCAACACGTTTTCCGTTTTGATAGTAAGTTTCACTATTAATAATTAAAACTATTAAATCAAGTTTATCTTGGCTTAGGTTATTGAATGAAGATCATTTACGAAAGAATTTTCTAAATTGCTTGTGCTTTTGTTTGATTGACCCTTTCGCCAAGATAATCTTGCTTTTTCTCTTTTCAAAAATATTTCATAAAAATAAATTTTGTTACTAATAATAAATCTTTGTTTCCTCTTTGTAAAATTAATAACTTGTGTTTTGTAAAATATCTTTCTAATGGGTTCAATTGCCAATCAAATGCTTGTCTTAGATAAACATATTGCTTCATTTTCTCTGGGATATAAATTTCTGAATTTATGTAATTGATCTTGTTCATACAATCAAATATTAATTGTATTTTCTTCAAATAGTTTTTTTGCTTAATTTTATAATTATTTTACTTATAAAATGGTTGTTCTTTCATTTTGTTAGTAATTAAATTTTAGATAAAAAAGAGACTTAGACTGGGACACTTTCTTGTTTTTATTTACCTTAATCTTACATTATTTGAA
>CAMQYR010000021.1 GCA_947039385.1 uncultured Mycoplasma sp. | reverse complement strand
CTACACATAGAGGCACACTCTTTCCCTACACGACGCTCTTCCGATCTGAATTGTTGCATCTTATTTTAATCCTAATAACAAGGATATTGATAAAAGTTGAATTATTCCCGAACAAATTGATGAAATTTATAATTCACTATCAGGACCATTAGAAGTAGTTGAAATTACAACAACCATTAAAAATGATGCAAGCATTACACCATTAAAACAAGCGGTATTATATAGAAAATCTGATATGTCATCAAAGTCAACACAATCCGCTTTGCAAAGGCTTTATGAAGGTTATGGAGATGGCGGTCTTATTTCTTATCCTCGTACTGACTCAACAAGATTATCAATACCATTCCTAAAAAGCGCTCAAGCATTTATAAAAGTTGTTTATGGACCAGAATATATCTCACCAACGGTAAAAGGAATTGCAGGAGACCAAGATGCTCATGAAGCTATTAGACCAACAAACATTGCATTAACCCCCAAAGAAGCAATTCAAAAATATTCTTTATCAACTTCTGAAGCTAAAATTTATTCTTTAATTTACTATACAACAATGCAAGCTATAATGACTGTTCCGAAAAGAGAAATTTTAAGATACAATTTAAAAAATTCGGGACATTTTTTTAAATTATCAGCATCAAAAGTAATATTTGATGGTTATTTAAAATTAAAAGGTTATACAAATGATAAAGAATTACCAAAATATATCAAAGGTGAAAAAATAAACGTTAAAGAGTATGTAGCAACACCTCATGAAACAAAACCGCCCGCAAGATATAATGACGGTTCTCTAATTCAAAAACTTGATGAAATTAAAGTAGGTAGACCATCAACATTTTCAACAACTGTAAGCAAAATTGTAGATCGTAAATTTGTTGAAAAAGATGGTAAAATGTTAATTGCTACAGAATTTGGTGAACAGGTTATAGCAAAACTAATAGAAGGATTCCCAAACGAAATTACAGAAGGTTACACTGCACATGTAGAAGCTGATTTAGATTTAATCGCTAAAGGTGAAGTAGATTATAAATTTGTAATGAAGCAATTTTGAGATAGATTCAATGATGCATATAAAACTGCTGAACTAACATTAGAAAAAACAATATTAATTCCCAAATTGGTTGGTGAGCTTTGTCCTTATGACCAAGGACAATTAGTATTTAAAAATTCTAGAAAAAATGAAGAATTTATTGGATGTAATAATTTTCCAAATTGTAATTTTACAAAAAACATTAAATCTAAAAGTAGATTTTCATTTTTAAAAAAAATAAATAATAAATAATTTTTAATTTTTAATTTTATCTCAAGGAGTTTCTAAAACTAATGTTTTAGTCATTTCATCACTAAATAATTTTTTAGATTTTTGAACTTTAAACAAAATTTGTTTAACATGTTTGTCAATAGCTTCTGGGTCTTCTATCAATTTAGTTCTATCAGCATTTAGTGCAAGAATTGTTATTTGACTATACACTTCAACATCAAATTCACCAACATATTTAGAAATTATAAACTTTTTATCTTCGCCAATTACTGACTTTAATATATATTCAATTCTATCTAACATTTTGTTAGTTATATAAGGAGTCTTAATGGTGATTATAAAAGTATTAGAAGCTTCAAAAGAACCAAAAAATAATGGATTAGATAAAGCTTGTATCATAGATAGATCTAATCAATCAACTTTTGAAGAAGATATTCCTATTGTTGGAATAACAGGATTTACAAAATTATTTTTATTTGAATAAAATAAAGATTTGATTATTGTAAAATGGTTTGGGTTTAAATCTGGTTCTACAAATGGAACAACTATTGATTCTATTAAATCCAAAACAAATCTAGAAATAAATTTTTTTCTATTAACCAAACTAGCATCTTCATATGCTTCAATAATAGTTGATTCTAAAATTGGAATTACTGGCTGTGAATATTTCGTTGCATCACTTCTTACTTTTTGATATAACTTATTTTGTTCCTTACCAGTAACAAAATTCTCAACAACACAATGAAATGAAAATACATCATATTTATTTAAAATATATGATAACTCTCTTACATAAGATAACATATTAATGTTTTGAGAATTGTATAAGATTATAACTAAATCAGCATTCATAAATATTTTTTTTAATTGAATAATATTATCTTGAAAAAATATTGGAGCATGAATAATATTATTATTATTATTTTCAAATTTAGAAGTTCAACAAATAAAATTTTCTTCAAATTTGTTTTTAGTCATAACTTTTGTTCCCAAAATATTATTTGTTCCTATTTTTAAAAACTTAGTATTAGCTCTAATTGATTTGTGAATAGAATTAAAATCACCTAATTCAGTATCTGAAAAATAAACAATTACAGTATTCGCAACATAATCTTTTTTTACATTTTTAATTTCTTTTTTGTTAAACATATAACCACCTCTTAATTATTACAAATTTCAAATTTATTAATAATGTAAATATTCATTAATTATAAATTAAAATTAGGACTTAGTATCCATTTTACTTAATTTTATTTCCTATAACTTTTGCAGCTATAGCTCCATCAGATGCCGCCGTTATTATCTGTCTTATTTTTTTAACTCTAATATCACCTATAGCAAAAATTCCTTTTTCGCTAGTTTCCATATTTTCATCAGTTAAAATAAACCCTGTTTTGTCGAAAATATCTAAGTGACTTATGAATGAAGAAGAAGGTATAAACCCAATATAAGGAAATAAAGCATTTATTTTTATCTCGGTTTCTTTATTTTTAATATTAACAATTATAGATTCTAAATTAGTTTTTCCTAATAATTTAACTACATAGGAATTAAAATAAATTTTAATATTTTTTATTTTTGCAACTTCATCTGATAAAATTTTATCAGAAATTAGTTTATCATCTCTTACAAAAATATATACTTCACTTGCTAGTGAAGATAAGTAAATAGCTTCCTCAATAGCACTATTGCCTCCGCCTATAATAGCTGCTGGTTTTCCTTTATTAAAAGGAGCATCACATATGACACAATATGAAACACCCTTATTATCATATTTCATAATTCCATCAATTTCATTAGGAATTCTATTTATCATTCCTGATGCAATAACAACAACTTTTGTTGTTATGACAACGTTGTTTTTCAAAGTTACTGTTTTATGTAATTCTGAATGAGAATCAACCTTAATTACATCTCCATATTTATGCTCAACACCCGAATCTTTTGTATGTTTTAGCATTCTTAAAGCTAATTTTGCACCAGATATACTTTCATCACCAATTCAGTTGTCAATGCGAAATGTTGAAGTCATTTTACCGCCAGGTGCACCTTTTTCAATTATTAATACTTTTAAATTTGATCTAGCAGCATATAACCCACAATTCATCCCTGCTGGACCTGCTCCTACTATTATTAGATCATAATTAAATTTTGAATTATTCATTTATTCACCTTGAATTTGGAACAACAAAAACTTTTTTTTGTTGTGTCTTTAAAATATATATTCTTCTTTTACCAATTATCTCTATGTTATATAATTTAAATGATTGTCTATAAAAATAAAATATTAAAAATAGTCCGGCAAGAATAGAAAAAACAGAAAGTAATGTATAAAATATGTATTTTTCTTGACGAAGCGGTTCCATTATAACTCTAGTAATTCCATATCATATTAAATATAAAGCTCCTGGTATACCCGGTTTTGTTAAATTTAAATTTAAAATAATTCAAATAATTATTAGATATCCAACTATTGATGAAAATGATTCATATAAAAATAATGGAGCTCTGAACTCGGCTACATTATCATGTCCTATAATATACATATTAGAAGAAATAATCGGACCTAATCATGAAACAGCTTGTTCTTTTACCACAACTCCATATACCTCATGATTTGCAAAATTTCCTCACCTACCCATAGCTTGTCCAATTAAAACGGTTGGTAAAATAATACCAAAACATTTTCTAATGTCTAAAATGTCCTTATGTTTTCTAATAAATAAAATATTTAAAAGTGTTGGTATAATTACACCCCCTTGAATTGAAAGACCACCTTTTCATATAGCATATCAAGCAGAACCTGGGAAAGGATCATATGGAGCATAAATCAACCTTTCAAAAATAAAAAATAATCTTGCACCTAATATTGATGATGGAATTGTTATTATTATTATCTTTAACAAAAGTTCTAATGGATATTTTTCTTTTCTTCAAAAATATGCAACAGTCAAAATAGCCATAAGCATACCAATTATTATAGTGAATGGATATAAGGGAAGTCATATATCCGGGGATTGTTTACCTTCATGAAAAGCAAAATTACTATTTTCCATTTTCCTTACTCCTTTCTTTAATGATTTCTAAGGCATCAATGCCACTTTGTTTTGAAATAAATAAATTTGCTGCAGCAACAACTAAAGAAGAGGCTGTTCTACCTGCCTTAACAGGTATATCTATTTTGTTAATTTTACCACCTAAAATAGAATATGACAAATTTTTATTACCTATTCTATCAAAATCCAACATTTCTTCAGTAGGTTTTAATTCAACAACTAAATCAATGTTTGTTTTACTTCTAATAGATCTATCTCCATATATAGTTCTGATATCTAATAGACCCAACCCTCTTGCTTCCAAGATATCTTTAGTTATTTCAGGAGAATATCCAATAAAATTATTTCCGACTCTTTTAACAAAAATGGCATCATCAGAAACAAATATATGATTCTTTTGAATTAATTCCAAAATTACCTCAGATTTACCTACGCCACTAGCTCCAATAACCATGACTCCGACTCCATTAATAACAATCAATGATCCATGAACAAATTCGGTTTCAGCAAATTTTTCTGCCAAATAAACTCCAATAGTTGTTGTAAGTGAAGATAAAGCTATATTTGAAAGAACAACAGGAACTCCATAATCATTTGCAATATTAATTATAACTTTTATGTTTTCTGCATCAACACCTGAAGAGCAAATAATCATGGGTGGTTCTTTTGAAATTAACTTAGTTAAAGATTTTTTTCTTTCATCATTTGATATTGATGACATTCAATTTGATTCACTGGTTCCTCAACCAATTATATTTTTAGAAATTGAATTTTCTCTATAAAAATAACCCTTTAATTCTAAACCTGCACGATTAATCGCTGGTCTTTGGATTTCTGATCACTTTTCAATAAAATCAATATTTGCAACCGTTAACTTATTTTCTTGACACAAATCAAAAACATTAACACTAATTATTTCTTTTTTATTTTTCATTTTTCATTACTTTCTTTAAAAACTTTGCTGTAAGAGAATTTGTGTTTTTTATTATTTGTTCAGGAGTTCCTGTTGCAACTAATTTTCCGCCCTTGTTCCCGCCTCCAGGACCTAGATCAATAATATAATCACTAGATTTTATTATATCAAGATTATGTTCAATAACAATAACTGTGTCACCATTATTTACAATTTTATTTAAAATATTAAGTAAGTTTTGAACATCATAAGTGTGAAGACCTGTAGTGGGCTCATCCAAAACATAAATTGTTTTGCCTGTTGAACTTTTTTGTAAATGTGTTGCAAGCTTTATTCTTTGTGCTTCACCACCAGAAAGCGTTGTTGCATTTTGACCTAAATGAATATAACCCAATCCGACTTCTTCAAGAACTTGCAATTTATTTCTTATTTTAGGTTTTGACACAAAAAAATTTAATGCTTGCTTAACACTCATATTCAAAACATCAGAAATATTTTTATTTTTATACTTAACTTCTAAAGTTTCTAAGTTATATCTTTTTCCATTACAATGATCACAAACAACATATACATCAGGTAAAAAATGCATTTCAATTTTGATAGATCCATCTCCATTACATTTGTCACACCTTCCACCCTTTACGTTTGAAGAAAATCTTCCCTTTTCATACCCTCTTGCTCTTGATAATTCAACTAATGAAAAAAGATTTCTAATATCGTCAAAAACAGAAGTATAGGTAGCTGGATTTGATCTTGGGGTTCTTCCAATAGGTGATTGAGAAACTTTGATAACTTTGTCTATATTATAAATTCCATTTATTTTTTCAAATTTTCCTATCCCAATATTTTTGTTTGTTAAATTTTTTTTTAGTGCTTTTATTAAAATTTGATTAATTAGTGTTGATTTCCCGCTTCCAGAAACTCCTGTTACTGATATCAACTTACCTAGTGGAAATTTAACATTAATGTTTTTTAAATTATTCTCTTTTGCACCAATAATTTCTAAAACTTTTGCATTTCCACTTCTTCTAGAATTTGGTATTTGAATTTGCTTTTCTTTTGACAAATATTGACCAGTTATAGAATTTGGATTGCTCATAATATCTTTTACTGTTCCATATGCAACAATTTTTCCACCTTCTTCACCAGCCAATGGTCCTATATCAAAAATATAATCTGCACTCATTATAGTTTCTTCATCATGTTCAACAACTATAAGAGTATTTCCTATTTCAACCATATGTTCTAAAGTTTTTATTAATTTTTGATTGTCACTTTGGTGCAAGCCAATTGATGGTTCATCTAATACATAAAGAACACCAACCAATTTAGAACCAATTTGAGTTGCTAATCGTATTCTTTGTGTCTCTCCACCAGATAATGTTTCTGCCGTTCTATTTAGACTTAAATATTCCAATCCAACATCCTTTAAAAAAGTTAATCTACTAAACAGCTCTTTCAAAATTGGTATGGAAATTTTTTTTTCAGATTCTAGAAAGGTGAATTCCATTAACTTATTAATTGAATCATCAATTGATAGCGATACAAAATCATTTATATTAATACCATCAATTAAAACTGCCAAAGCATATTTGTTCAATCTCTTACCTTTACAAAAATGACACTTTATTTCTGACATTTTTTTCTTATAATAATCTCTTACTGTGTCACTTGTAGTATCTAAATATCTACGATCTAATTTATTAAAAAGTCCCTCAATTTTATTTATTTTTTTGTAAGTATTAGTTTTTGAAGACAAAGTATAAGAAATTTCTTCATCAGAACCATATTTAATTATCTCCATAAATTCATCTGTCATTTCGTCAATAGGCAAATCTTTATCAATTTTGTAATAATTAAGAAGCGCTTTAAATTCTTGTCAATCAAGACCATCATTGGGAGAAAAACCACTAAAATCAATTGCTCCTTGATTAATTGATAAATTTTTGTTTGGAATTAATAAATCTATGTCCGGACGCAACATTAATCCAATGCCTTTACAAGATTCACACATCCCATAAGGACTATTAAATGAAAAAAGTTTTGGTTCTATTATTGGCATTTCAAAATCTTTAAAATTACAAGAATATATTTGTGAATATTTTTCTCTTGTTTTACCAATAATATCAACATTAACAAGTCCTTTAGAATACTCTAACGCTACAACTATTGCTTCAGAAATTCTTTCTGTTGTTTCAAAAGTTAAAGTTATTCTATCAACCACAATTTCTAAATCATATTTTTTATTCTTAGGTAATATAATTTCATCATCTAAATTGTAAAAATCATCATTTACTTTTATTCTTAAAAAACCTTCTCTCTTCAATTTTTCAAGTAATTTACTATTTTCACCTTTTGCACCCGATAAAACCGGAGAAAGAATTATAAGCTTTGTTCCATCTTCATGCGACATAATAGAGTCTAAAATATCTTTTAATTTTTGCGAAGATATTTCAATATTATGTTTGGGACAAAAGGGTTTACCTAATCTAGCAAATAATAACCTTAAATAATCATATATTTCAGTGATTGTTCCAACTGTTGATCTAGGATTATTATGAGTAGTTTTTTGTTCAATACTTATTGCGGGTGGGAGGCCATCAATCGATTCAACATCAGGTTTTTTTGTTCCTCCTAAAAATTGACGTGCATATGAAGAAAGCGAATCAATATACCTTCTTCTTCCTTCTTCATAAATTGTATTAAATGCAAGAGAAGATTTACCACTACCAGAAAGTCCGGTAAAAACAATCAATTTATTCTTAGGTATTAATAAATCAATATTTTTTAAATTGTTTTCTTTAGCGCCTTTTATTGTAATAAAATTTTTGTTATCTCTATTCATTATTATCCAACAATATTAATTTAACTATATTAATTTATTCTTTCTTATAATATATGAACCGCCATTATTAGTTGCGGTATAACTATACTTATCACTCTCATCATCCATTATATCTAGAAAAGTTGTCTTCATAGCTCCTTGTCCATTGCCTGTAATTACGGTGGCCTCTTCTTCATTTAAATTGCTATAAAAAGAAAATAAAAATGACATTATTGCAGCAGTTGCATCCTCAACATTATAACCATGTAAATCTAACTCCATAAATTATACCACCCCATTATTTTTAATTATTAAGTTAATTATACACAAATAGTAAGGAATAATTGGTAATATTACCATTACTAAAAAAATTATAATGAAAAATGAAATTAATTATTTCGATATATTAAATTTTGCAAAATGATTATTGCTTAGAACTAGTGTTTTGCTTAAAAAGACATTCTTTTGTTTTATTTAATTAAGTCATTAAAGATTTTTAATTCATCTAAATAAGCTGTTTTATTTAGTTCAATACGTTTTCCATTTTGATAGTAAGTTTCACTATTAATAATTAAAACTATTAAATCAAGTTTATCTTGGCATAGTAGGTTATTGAATGAAGATCCTTTAAGAAAGAATTTTCTAAATTGCTTGTGATTTTGTTTGATTGACCTTTTTGCCAAGATGAATATGCATCTGTACAATATCAATTATTACTAACCTGATTCAACTTAGCATTTTCAATTCCATTATTTTATTAGGCATTGGTGTCTATAATTAATAAATATGAATGTCTTGAATATTCTTTTAATAAATAAAAGAATTGTTTTGGCAAAAAAGATTTCATTAAAGTTTTTAGTTATTTCATGAACTTTGTAATTTAGATTAAAATATCTTCTTCTTGCTTTTCTTCAGACGTTTTAATTTTTTTAAGTAATCTTGCTTTTTCTCTTTTCAAAAATATTTCATAAGAATGAATTTTGTCGCAATAATAAATCTTTGTTTTCCTCTTTGTAAAATGGTTTGATTAATAATTTGTGTTTTGTAAAATATCTTTCTAATGGGTTCACTTGCCAATCTAAATGTTTGTCTTAGATAAACATATTGCCTTATTTTCTCTGTGATATAAATTTCTTAGTTTATGTAATTAATCTTGTTCATACAATTAAATATTAATTATATTTTCTCCAAATATTTTTTTTATTCAATTTTATAATTATTCTTCATTATAATATAGTTGTCCTTTCATTTTTTTGATAATTTTATAAATGAAATTAAACATTTAAAATGAATTACTTTTAATGTATAATTAAAAGTAATAATATTAT
>CAMQYR010000020.1 GCA_947039385.1 uncultured Mycoplasma sp. | reverse complement strand
CTATTGCCATTTTAATTATCTCCCTGTTCTATATAAATTTCAAATTTTGAAACTTGCTTAACTAAATATATTAATTAATTATAACATTTTTATATTTTATTTAATAATATTAGTAAAATTATATTATGTCAATAGGGATAGTAGCTGAATATAATCCTTTTCACAATGGGCATATTTATCAAATTAATTATATAAAAAAACACTTTCCTAATGAAAAAATAATTGTTGTCATGTCCGGAAAATATGTTCAAAGAGGTGAGCTTGCAATTTCATCATTTGATGATAGAAAAGAAATTGCTTTAAAATATGGTGTGGATGAAGTAGTTGAATTACCTTTTAAATTTGTTAATCAAGCATCTCACATATTTGCCCAAGAGGCCATTAAAATTCTCAATGAACTTAAAGTATCTAAAATTATATTTGGTTCTGAAACTAATGATATTGAATTATTTTATAAGGTTGCAAATGTTTTAAAAAACAATAAAGATGAACACTCACGCTTATTAAAAATTCAATTAAAAAAAGGTTTTTCTTTTCCGAAAGCTAACGAAATAGCTTTGACAGAGTTATGTAAAGAAAAGTTTATCATGCCTAATGACATACTAGGAATCGAATATGTCAAGGCAATAGTTTTTAATAACTATAATATTCAAGCAATATCGATGAAAAGGGAGGTGGGTTTTCATTCAGAGGAAATTAAAGGGAACTTAACTTCAGCTTCTAATATAAGAAAAATGATATTCCAAGATAAAGATGTATCTCGATACACACCTATGATATTTACAAAAAAACCAGAGATAATCCAAGATAAATATTTTGAATTTCAAGAAATAATAAAAAATACACCATTAAAAGAATTGGCAAAAGTTAAATTAGTGTCCGAAGGTATGGAAAATTTATTTTTCAAAAATATAAATGAGCCAAATTTTGATTCATTTGTCAATAAAGTTAATTCAAAAAGATATACATCTAGCAGAATTAAAAGGGTTATGTTAAATATTTTACTATCTAAAAATTAGTTTTATTTGATGAATTAACATTTGGAGGAGAATGAGGGATTTGAACCCTCGGATGTTTTAACACATCGTTAGTTTTCGAGACTAATTGTTTTAACCGGACTCACACAATTCTCCATTATTTTTTAAATAAAAATATTTAAATATTTAAGTTTAATGACATTAATTAAGGTCATATATAAATTTATTTATATTAACTATTTATACTCCACAAATTCATAAATAATTTAAAAATATATAATTTTCTTTAATTATTTAATTTTTTTGAGCATTTACCTACTATGTCTTTGCATATTTTGATATATAATTAATTCATTATGAAAAATAGCCATAAAAGTCAAAAAATTATTAGCAATGACTTAAATTTTGATTCTGAAAATGAGGCAAATAAATTAGTTAATAAAATTAAAGAAAATACAAAAAAAAAAATAAGCGGAATTGGGAAACTTTATTCTAGCGAACATTTGTTTACTTATTGAATTGTAAGTTTTTTTCTAATTTTTGTTGGTGCGGCTATTTTATTTATTTTTATATTTGTTGAAGAAATAAAAAACGATATTTATAAGTACTTAATTATTTTTTTATTAGTGATTGGATTTGCTTCTCAAATTATTTTGCTTTTTTCAAGAATAAAATTTTACAATGAATTTAAAAAAATATATATTGTTGAATTAAATAATGTATCAAAATATAAAACTCTTGTTAACCAAATAAGTGATATTTATGAATTTGAATATATTTTAAGGGACAATAGTGACTATCTAAAAGATGAATTAAAAAATGTAATTATAGTTAATGAAAATATAGATATAGATATTTTATCTTGTGAAAATGTTTTGAACGGAATGGTTGAAAATAATGAATTTAACCTTTCGAGTTTTAAGTGAAAAATAAATAATCCTAATATAAAAAAAATAGAATCATATTTAATTATTCAAATGTTTACACCTTATTTTTGTCATCATATAATTGATGTAACAAATAAGAAGAGACAATCTAATGAATTTTTAATTAAAACAAATAATGATGAATTTGATAAAGTGTTCTTTATATACTCAATATGAGAAGATAGATTAGAATATGCCAGTATACTAAAAGAGGTTAAAAAAATATTTAATGAAAAAGTAATTAGTAAATTATTGAAATTATATGGAGTTGATGTAATAAAAAAAGAATTTAGGTTACTAATTAAAAATGGTTATATTTATTTCAGTTTTAACAATTCTAATATAAGCGATATAAAATATTTTTTCTCTCTATGACTTATAAAAAGACAAACAACCAAAATTATTATAAATAATGTTGTTGAATTATTGAATATAATGAATTTCTTATTTTCAATAAATTTATTCAAATTAAATGAGTATAATTAATTTTTTTTACTAATAAATTTTAATATTGTTTTAAGCGTTTTTTCTTTATTTTTTCTCCATTCTATTTCAAAAATGTTATAAATTTTATAACCCCTATCATTAATAAATGATAGTTTGTCAAAATCTTCAAAAATATCTCTACTATTATTTAACCATCTATGAAGCTCTAATCCTAATAAAACTTTATTTGTTTGTTTATTAAAAATAACTATATCTATTCTCTTAGTTCCGATTTTATATCTTGGTATTATTAACAAACCGCTTTCAATAGGAATATATTTTTCTAAATAATTAGAAACACTATTTCCAAAATCTGTTTCTAATTCTAAAGATATTTTTTCTTTTTTTAAATTATTTGAAACATCATCGCAATGAATTATAAAGTTTTTGAAAAACTGTGCATTTGTATTAGATTTTGAAATAGACATATCCTGGGCTGAAAAAGATTTTAAGACAATCATTTTTTCCTTCGCTCTTGTTATTCCAACATTTAGTCTATTTTTTCCGCCATCCATACTTAAAGGGCCAAATGCGTTTCTCATCTTTCTATCAACAGATGGTTTTCCATAGGCTACAGAAAGGATAACTAAATCACCTTCATTTCCTTGGACATTTTCTAGATTTGTAACGATTATTTTTAATAAACGAAAACTTGAAATTAATTCCTTATTTTTGGATGATAATATTTTACTAGAAATTAGTTCAGATTGAGATTCATTAAAAGTGATTACTAATATTTTTTTATAGTTAAATAAATTATTTTCTATAATTTTAACTACTTCCATAGCTTCCTGATTATTTTTTCTATCTATAAAGAAACCATTAATATTCATTACCTCAAATGATTTTGAATTAAAATTTCTATTATATGAGGCTACATTTAATTTTTCATCATAAATATTTTTGTTTGAAAATTCAATTAATTCTTGTGAAACAGATCGATAATGATTATTAAGGAGTATTTCGTTTCAATCGGAGACCATCGCTCTCAATAGCAATGAGTCCAAATCGCTATATTTTATTTTATATTTACCATTATCCTCTTCCTCTTCCTCTTCCTCTTCCTCATGATATCTAGTGTTAAAAAATGAAGATGGTTTTAATTGTTTATCATCTCCGGCGACAATTTTTATATTAGTTCTAAATAAAACGGGGTATGCCCTTTCGAGAAACATTTGGCTTGCTTCATCAAAAATACCATAGTCAAAAACATCGGACTTGCATTCAATCATGTCAGAAACATCTTCTGGTCGAGCTATTCAAATTGGAAATATTTCTGTCAAAGCATAAAAATACTTTTTGATAAAGGTCTTGATTTTTGGAAATCTCTTCAAATTACTTATTCTAAACATTTCTAAGATATCTTCATTGTATTTAGAGTGATCAATTTTTAATTTTCATGTAATGATCAATTTTTGATATACTTCGTTTATTATTGTTTCCCAGTCTAAATTTGATTTTAGGTATGCATACTCATTAATTGAAGAATATTCATTTATTAATTTTATATTGGCTTCATTTATATATTTATTCTCAAAACCAAAAACTTTATTTGCTAGTTGGGATTTTTCGAAAGTAATATTTTCTTTATAAATAATTATAGGTATTATAGGGTCAAAGTCTAGTCAATTATTTTCAATAAAAAGTGTTAAATTTTCCTCAAAACGGAATGATTTAATAAAAAAGAAAACATTTATAGGACTTAAAATGTTCTTATTTTTCAAGTATTCTAAGTAACCAGTGAAATCAATTTTCATTTCATTAATTTTATTTATAAGAGTTATAATGTTTTTTCAATTTTGAGTTTTAACTTTTTTAAATTTTTTGGTTTTAATTTCATTATGAACTTTTCAATTACTTATAACATATTTTTTTTCTAACATACTAACTTGAGACAATGCCTTGTATAGCAGAAGATAATTATTATTCTGTATTATTGTTTTTAAAACAGAGGCACTAATTTTCAATGGAGAGCAATAATTAACTAAACGATTAAATGTTTTTTCTAAATTTTCATAAACAAAAATATCTTTACTAAACATTTTTAAAATATCAACATTTGTTTGGAATAATAAACTCACTTCTGACTGAGACATTTCTATTTTTCTTATTTCTAAAATATGAAGTCTTTTTAAATCGAATTTAACCAATTTATTCCAAAATACATTTAATCTATCTAGGTTCATTTCAAAATCAATAAAAGACAATTTCATTTTTTGATGTAAATTTTTAATTTCAATTTCATTTACAATATTTTTGTTTAGCAAAAATAACGCATATGTTGTCAATGAAAAAAATTTTTTTTTTGATATTTTATTCAGTTTATAAGTTTTTATTAATTCTAAGTTTTTTTCATTAATAATCTCATATTTAGTTTCTAAATAATTATTATAATTAAAATTGTCAATATTTCAACTTTTCATTTCTTGTAGTATTTTAAATGCTTTATTTAATTCTTGTTTTTCATTAGAAAAATTTTTAAAAATATCGTTGCTATATTTAAAATTTAAACCTTTTATGTCATAATCATTGTAAATATCACTAAGATTTTTTATTGTTTGGTAAAAAATAATTTTATCTTTTGTTATTTTTGTATCTTGGAAAAACATTCCAAAGTTTTTCAAAGGCCCCAAACGAGCCAACAAGACATCGAGAGCAGCTTTTTTTTCAGAAACCATTAAGGCATTTTTATTGTTCATCATTATATTGGCAATGATATTTGCGATGGTTTCACTCTTTCCAGTTCCTGGTGGACCATGTATTATTGTGTTTGAATTTAATGAAAGATTCATTGCAAATAATTGACTTAAATTTAAAGAACTTATTTGAATTCAACTACTTCTTTGATCAAGAACCATTTCGTGTGGGTTTAGTATTTCTGTTTTTCTTTTGTCAGAAAATACATCAGCCCCTATGTTTATTATGTGTTCTAAATCTTGTTTCAATTTTCCGCCTCTAGGTTGAAAAAAACCAAGAATACAAGTATCTTCTAAAAATAATTTTCCATTATATCTTGCTTTAGTTGTTGGAACATCCTCATTTATGAAATCGGTTTTTTTCTTTGGCATTTCTAAATTAAAATTAAAATTAGTATTTAGAAATAATATTGCTGAATGAATATCTTTAATTTCATTTCACTCCTTTAAAATTAAGGCATTTTTCTTTTCTTGTTTTATCAAATGAACAATTAATTTTTCATTAATGTTTAAAGTTTCTTCAGAAGATTTTAAAGATGCATCAGTTAAATTTATATGAACCTCTTTAAAGAAAAGCGGAGATTTAATTGTTTCTTTATTTGATAATGATCCAACTAAGAAATATCTACCCAAATACAAGCATCATTCACCATTGTCAGCCTCCCTATTTCTAGCAAGATTGTCAAGATTCACCAATTTTTTATCTAATAATTCAAACTTTAATTTTATATAGTTTATGATATCTTCTATATTTTTTGAAAATGAAGAAGATAGTTTGTTAACTTTAATTTTTGGAACAAAAATAGAATTATTGTCTATAAATTTTATGAAATCTTTTGTATTGCTTAATTTTTTTAATTTTGGTTCTAATTTGTTTCAATTATTCTTCATAGATAATTTTGCTGTAGTGTTATTGTCAAACAAAGAATCAACACTTTTTTCGCTATAAAATATTAAAGGATTAAAAATATCACTTGAATTAAGCTTGGTAAAAATAGTTCTATCTTTTGTGCTTATAGAAACTAAATTTATTATTTTATTTTTTAAAAAATTTTTTTTATCAAGCACATTTGTCCAATCGTTATATAAATAATTATACTTTAAAAAAAAATTATGAATTTTTTAACTTTAATATTTAGGATTAAAATATAATGAAAGATAATAGGAGTTTTTGATGCCGGAATTGCCAGAAGTACAAACAGTTATTAATTATTTGAAAACTAAAATAATTAATCAAAAAATAATTAGCATTGAAGTTTTGGCTGAAAAAATGGTAAAAAACATTTCTATAACAGATTTTAAAAGAATTTTGATTAACTCTACAATATTAAATATAAAAAGAGTTGGAAAGTACTTGGTATTCTTTTTGGACAATAATTATGTTATTGTAAGTCACTTAAGAATGGAAGGAAAATATTTAGTGAGTAACAAATACAATATTATTAATGATAAACATATTCACATGATAATAGAGTTAACTAATTATAATTTATATTATCATGATACAAGAAAGTTTGGGACTTTTACGGTTTATGATTCTTCAACTTTTTTGCAGTCAAAAGAGTTGGTTAAAATTGCAATTGATCCACTTAATATTCTTTTCGATGGCAAGTATTTATTTTCGAAAATATGTAACTCAAAAAAGCCAATTAAATCACTTTTACTCAATCAATCAATTGTTTCTGGAATAGGAAATATATATGCTTGTGAGATACTTTTTAGCTCAAAAATTTCTCCATATAGAATAGGAAATTCTATTACAATAAGTGAATGTAATGTAATGTCAGATGAAGCTAAAAGAATACTTAATTTATCAATCAAACATAATGGTTCAACTGTTTCTTCATTTTTATTTGATGGTAATTACATTGGTTCATTTCAAAATTATTTAAATGTCTATGGTAGAAAAAACAAAAAATGTATTTCTTGTGAATCATTAATTTCTAAAAATTATATTAATAAACGAGGAACATTTTATTGTGAAAATTGTCAAAAATAAATTGTTTTTTAAACTATATAAATTTTATAAGATTAAATCTAAGAATTAATCTATAATTTTATTATGATTAATATTATTTTATACCAACCAGAAATACCACCTAATACAGGAAATATAATTAGAACATGTCATGCAACTAATTCAATTTTACATATTATAAAACCTTTATCATTCGATATATTTCATTCATTAATTAAAAGGGCTGCAGCAGGTAGAGAAATATCAGAAATCGAATATTATGTGTATGAAAACTATGATGAGTTTTCTAAAAAACATGGTTCAAAAAAAATATATTACATTTCAAGATATGGTTTGAAAAATTATACTAGTGTTGATTATAAAAGTGATCATGATGTTTGGGTCATGTTTGGTAGAGAGTCAACTGGGATACCTAAAAGCATTCTACAAAAAAATATAGATACATGTTTAAGAATACCAATGTCTAAAAAATGCAGAAGTCTTAATTTAGCAAATTGTGTAAATTTAATTGCTTATGAAATATTACGTCAAAATGATTTCGAAGATTTATCTCTATTTGAAGTACAAAAAGGAAAGAATTTCTTATTAGAAGATAACAATGAGTAGCAATAAAGAATATTTGATTGATATTCAAAAAGATTATTTAACAAAAAACGAACTTAACGAATTTAAAAAATTATTGAATAAAAAATATCGGACAGAAAAACAAGTTTATATTATTGAAGGTCATCACCTCGTCGAAGAAGCTCTTAAAATGAAAATAGTAAATACAATAATTTCAACAGAGAAATTTTTAGATTTTGATGAAACTCTTATTTGTCGTGAAAGTGAAATAAAAAAACTATCAACAACAATAACTCCACAAAAAATTATTGCTATTTGCAGAATGACTAAAGTAAAAGAGTTTGGTTCTAATATTTTATTTTTAAATAAAATTAATGATCCTGGTAATTTAGGAACATTAATAAGGACTGCAAAATCATTTGGATATAATGACATAGTTGTTGAAGGAGTTGATTTGTATAATTCCAAAGTGTTGCGTTCATCACAAGGGGCTATATTTAGTGTAAATTGTATTAATATTAATGATTCGGTAAGTTGATTAAAAGAATATAAAGAAAAAGGCTACCATATATATGGTGCCTTGTTAGATAAAAATTCTAAAAAATTTGATGAAGTGGAAATTAAAGACAAAAATATAATTATTTTAGGCAATGAAGCAACAGGAATAGAATATGCAATTGAAAGACTTGTTGATGAAAGTATATACATACCAATAAATTATGAATCATTAAATGTTGCTGTGGCAGGTGGAATTATTCTTAATTTTTTTAAGAAAATAACTAAGTCTTTTTAGAAGAAAATATTTTTTGCGAATAATCGGAAATATCTATTCTAGAAAATTTGTATTCATATACATTTGGTGTAATAGAATTTTTAGACTTGGTAAAACCACTAACAAATCCGCCAAAATTTATAACCTCATTTTTAGTGTTTTCATCAATAAAAATAGAATTCTCAAAAGTAGCTATGTTACCTAAAATATCAATATTTTTTAATTCAAAAACATTCTCAAATGCAGTATTGGAAGAAATAAAGATATTAAAGAATTTTTGGGATTGATTTTCATCTTTTCATAAATTAGTATTTATATTATTTATATTTAGTAATCTATAAATTATTAAAGGCATCAACGACGATATAGTCAATCCTATTTTGAATATTTTGTCCGAAAGTGGATTTGCTTTAAATTGAAATTTTATTTCTGTTCTAGAAATTAAAGAATCATTTATGTCAAAAGAAATCATTTCTTCGAATCTTTTTATGTATTGAACAATATAGTTTGAAAATATATTTAAACAATCTTTATTCATTTTTCTGAGAGAAATAACAATGTAGGAATAAGCTTGCTTGGAATATGTATTTATTTGGTTGTTCAAAACTAAATCAAAATTTATTGGGCACTTTTCATCAATTATTCTTGTGGTTGATAAAATTGAGTAACTATAATCTGGATTTTTAGTTATTATATATTTTTCATTATCTATTTCGAACATAGATTTTTTATTTCTTTTAGCAATTGTTGAGCAATTTGCAATAAAATATTTTTCATCATCAAAATCAAATTGTTCTATTTTTCACGAAAACATTGAGTTAGTTTTATATTCATTTTTAACAATTAGTTGATTAGCAAAATCAAAATCAAAATCCTTATCTCCATATAATATTTCTCATAATTCTTTTGGTTTTATATTCATCTTTATTCCTTTATATATTATTATTTGGTTTTAGTCTCAAATTATATTGGTCAAATTTAGTATTTGTTGTCTAATTATTTTTAAACCTTTTTTAATATCTGGTTCACCATTTTTAATCAATAAATTTCGTTTTTTAGTAAATTTAATTAATTCATTATACATACCAACTTCATCTTCAAAATACTCAATTCCAAGTTCAACAAATTTTTCGGGTGCATGCTTTTTTAACAAATACATTATTTCGTAATAAAAATCCAAATCTGAAACAACTTCACTTTTAATCGCTCCTGTAGCAACTAATTTAAGAGCATCTTTTTGGTTTGATAATTTTGGCATTAAAATTCCTGGAGTATCTAAGAGTTGAATATCGCCTGCAGATATTCACTGTAAAGATCTTGTAGTTCCTGCAAAGTTGGCAACTTTTGTTTTTTTTGCTTGTGCCAATAAATTTATCATTGTTGATTTTCCAACATTTGGCATACCAATTACAAAACATCTTAATCTAGGTTTTAGTAATCCCTTTTTGGCATCTTTCTCTCTTTTTTTAACAAGTACTTCTTCAAGTTTTGTTATTATTTTTTTTCTAGATTGAGTTTTTTTTAAGTTAACCACAATTGATAGATCGAACTCATTATTAAATTTTGGAAGTAGTAGGTTAAGTTTTGAAACATTTGTATAATCACTTTTAGTAAAAACAAAGAGTCTTGGTTTTTTGGGTGCTATTTTATCAAATTCATCATTATATGATGAAAGTGGAACTCTTCCGTCTAAAAGAACAATAAAACAATCAACAATTTCTTGTTTATCTTTTATATCATTAAGTGCCTTAGCCATATGGCCTGGGAATCAGTTTATTAAATCCATTTTTTAATTATATATACTATATTGCAAATGTCCACATTATTCATAAATTAATAATTTATAACTTTTAAATAATTGTTATAGTTTTTGTATTCTTTATTAAAATAAGAAGAATTCTCATTACTAGTAACTTTTAATAGTTTCTTTTTTATAATCCAAAATAACTTCCACATCATTAGATATATTATTTTTCATGAATTCGCTGATACCATCAACAAATACTTCTTCTATTTTGTGAGACACAATTATAAAATTCAATCCTAAATTTTGTAGAACAACTTGTTCATTTCATTTTATATCTGAAGTAACAATTAAATCACATTTATCTTTATTGCTATGGTTTATATATTCATATATGTCGCCAGCTCCTGGTGCAAAATAAATTTTATTCACTATTTCTTTAACATCTTTTAATCAATTAGAAATAACAAAATTTAATGATAATTTATTTTTTAACAAATTTGTTAGTGATTGAAAAGAGGAATTATATTGGACAATAGAGCTAAATTTATATTTATTTGTAATTTTATTTAAAAAACCTAATTTTTTTAATAAGAAATAATCAGTGCCTTTTATATTTGAATCAAATGTTGTGTGAAGTGAATATGCAGAAATATTATTTTCATTTAATAAATCGATTAAATTGCCTTTTGATTTGTCTAAATTAATTGCTTCTTCAAGCGAAGAAGCAAAACAAAATGGGTGATGCGACACAATCAAAGAAATATTTTCGCGGATTGCTCTCAAAATTATATTTTTATCTACATCAAGACAAACTAATATTTTTAGTGGTTTTTCAATTTTAGCTTTAAAAGAAAATCCACTAAAATCTCATTTTTCTTGTGTATTTAAAGGGAATTCTTTTTCAAATAAATTAATCAATGAAGTTTGGTTAATGATTTTCATTTTGATAAAATTCTTTTAGTTTTTTTCTTCTTTGTGGGTGTTTTAGTTTTCTTAAAACTTTAGTTTCAATTTGGCGAACTTTTTCTCTTGTGCATCCTAAATCAAGAGCAATTTCATCTAATGTATGAGCTTTTATTTTTTCGCCATTAGCATCTACACCAACACCATATCTTTTTTGAATAATTTTCTTCTCAAAATCATCTAAGTGTGATTCAATCATTTCTTCAAGAATTGATGATAGTTCTTCCTGGGCAGCATAATCAACTGGAGATATAATGCTATTATCCTTAATAAAATCACTAAATGATGAGTCATCTTCTTTGCCAATTGGTTTATCTAAAGAAATAGGGTCAATGTTTATGCGGCGAATATATTGAACTTTTTCAGCTGTGAAATCCGCGCCGTATCTATCAGCGATTTGTTGATCAGTTGGAGCTTCATTTAATTCTTGTTGTAACTCTCTTTTAATTTTAATGATTTTATTAATTGTTTCAACCATGTGAACTGGAACTCTAATGGTTCTTGCTTGATCTGCAACAGCTCTTGTGATAGCTTGTCTAATTCATCATGTTGCATAAGTAGAAAATTTAAATCCCTTTCTTCAATCATATTTAGAAACAGCTTTAATTATTCCTGCATTTCCTTCTGATATAAGGTCGATGAATGACAAGCCTCTATTTTTATATTTTTTAGCATTATTAATAACTAGTCTTAAATTTCTTCTAATTAGTATTTCTTTTGCTTTTTTGCCACCGCGCCCACCTTGTTCAATACGTTTGGCAAGATCTATTTC
>CAMQYR010000019.1 GCA_947039385.1 uncultured Mycoplasma sp. | reverse complement strand
AACTTCTCCTTCGTTTCCATTGATAGCTATTATGTCACCATTTTTAACAATACTTGTAATTGTTTTTAAACCTAGCACAGCCGGAATCTCTAAACTTCTCGCCATAATGGCCGAGTGAGAAGTTCTACCACCAATATCTGTCACAAAACCCTTAACAAATTTTTTATTAAGTTGCGAAGTTTCAGAAGGAGTTAAGTCAAATGCAACAATAATCACCTCTTCATTGATTGTAGATAAATCTTGTGGTTTAATTCCTAAAATATTATAAATTACTCTACGAGAAACGTCTTTGATATCAGCCGCTCTTTCTCTCATATATGCATCATCCATATTTTCAAAGATAGATATATATTTTTTTGAAACAAAATCCATAGCAAAAGCAGCATCACACTTTTGCGATGTTATCAGTTCTATAACCTCTTCTTTAATTGCAGGATCAGAAGCCACTTGAATATGAGCATCAAAAACCGCTACCTCTTCAACACTTAAATTTTTACTAGCAACTTTTTTTATTTTTTCTAATTCTATAATAGATTCACTAATGGCAAGTTCAAAAACTTCTATTTCTTTAGAAGGATTAGCTAACTTTTTAACTATGTCAAGAGTTATTTGTTTTAATTCAAAAACTTTACCAATAACAATTCCTTGTGAGGCACTTATTCCATTTAATTTTTTCATTTTAAATTAGATTATTTTTTTCCATTTCTTCTTTTATGATTTTTATTGCTTCATGTTCATCATCACCAGATGCTTCAATAGTAATTTCTTGATCACCCTTAACTCCAAGAGACATAATATTCATAATTGATTTTAAGTTCCCTGTTTTTCCATTTGCTTGTATTTTTATATCTGATTTGAATTTTGATGCTGTGGCAACTATTAACGATGCTGGTCTTGCATGTAATCCTACTGGATCTGTAATTTTTACTGTGAATGATGTCATATTAATTTCCTTTTAAAATATTTTAATTTATTTACATATGTTAACTATTATATCAAAATTTATAAACTCAAAGAAATATAATTATAATTTAGTAATTAATTTTTTTAAATTTCATTTTATTCTCTGTTCCAATAATAATTTTTTTAATATTTGGTATATGTGAAAGAATAATCATAATTGCTGCAATTATCAACACTAAAAATGATAATCAAAATAAATTACTTTCTCCATTTAAATCGGGTCCTAAGTATGAGTCATATCAACCATTTAATTCAGGAATAAATGTTAATGGTGCCAACAAAAATGGAGTGATAAATGATGCCACAGAAACATATTTTGTTAAAAGTATAATTAGCATAAAAATAACAAAGCCTATAATTGATAATATTAATGAAATTGAGCAAATTAATCCCAAATTAGTTGCTGCACCTTTGCCTCCTTTAAATTTAAAAAATATTGGAAATATATGACCTAAAATTACAGACAATGTAATAGCTTGAACATATAAATCATTAAAAAATGGAACAAACTTTTGCAAACTAGCACCAATAAAAGTAAATCAGTATGATTTTGAAACATCTAATAAAAAAATAAGTAATCCAAATTTTCAACCATAATTTCTTAGGGCATTTGTTGCTCCGGGATTTCCCGAGCCTAACTCTGTTATTTTTTGTTTAGTTTTTTTTTTAGAAGTTAATAAAATAGAAAAGTTTATAGAACCAACAAGATATCCCAAGAAAACTCAAACAATATTGGCAATAATGGTGTTTGATAAATTCATAAATTTATTTAAGAGTCTCCACAATTTCCAAAATATGCTTTTTAATATCGTTTGCTATCTCCTCATTTTTTAAGGCATAATGAATTGTTGCAAGAGCAAAACCTTTTATAGAACCTAAGTCAAATCTTGTTCCTTTAAATTCATAAGCATAAATTTTTTCTTCTTTCATATATTCTTCAAACGAATCAATCAAATTTATTTCTTTATCTAAATCATGATTTTTTACTAATTGCTCTAAATGTTTAACTATTGAATAATTAAAAATATATCTACCTAAAACAGCTTTGTTAGATGGCGCTTTTTCTATGTCAGGCTTTTCAACGGCTCCTTTTATTTCAAAAAAATCATTATTTTTTTCAGACTCAAGCTTAGGAATTATAATTCCATATTTATTTAATTCTTTCTTTTCAACCTCTTGAACACCAAGAATGGAAGAACCGCATTTATAATACATATCCATTAGTTGCTTAGTAACAGGGACATCCGATTGAATTAAATCATCACCCAAAATAACCGCAAAGGGTTCATTGTTAAAAAATTTTGCCCCAACCAAAATAGCATGCCCTAAACCTAATTGCTCATATTGAAAAACTACTCTTATTACTGTCTCTCTATTTGTTTTTCTTACTTTTTTTAATAATGCATGTTTATTTTTTGATTTTAATTCATTTTCAAGTTCAACATTTTTTTCAAAATATTTCATAATTTGTTGTTTTCTTGTAGAAATCACTAAAATAACTTCTTCAATACCTGAATCAATAGCTTCATCAACTAAAAAATCAATTGATGGTCGATTTAAAATTGGAACTAATTCTTTTGGAATTATTTTTGTCATAGGTAAAAATCTTGTTCCTCACCCTGCAGCAGGTATTATTAACTTTTTAATTTTTTGCGTCTTGTTTAACATTGCTTTATTATATGTGATTTATTTGCTTTTAAAAATAAAAAATGTTTTAAATTTAATTACTAAGAATAAAATACAAGTTTCTTTAAAATTGGTATTTTAATTGGTAACTTTATATGTTTAATTTCATTTATATTATATAATATATAATGTAATTAAACAGGAGACATAATGAAAAAACTATTTTTTTTAACTAGTGCTATATCAGTATTATCATTACCAATAGTTTCGGCTGTATCTTGTGCACCTAATAATTCTTCACAAAATTTTGAAGAGCAGTATAATTTATTTACTCCAGATCTTGTTGTACAAAAACAAGTTAAAAAAAATTTACCCTTTTCTATTGATGAAAATTTAATTGGAAATATTTACTTAACACCTGAGTTAAATCCAGGAGTTACTCCTTATTATTCATTTGAACCAACAAGTGATAGTTTAAAATTATTTGTTGAACTTTATAATAATAAAAATATTTTAGTTCCTTTTTCTAAGATGAATCCTAAAAAAGAAATAGTGACAATAACAAAGTTTGCAGAATTGGAACCTACTCAAAAACAAAATATTAAAGGAGAATATGAAAAGTTTAATAAATTAAAACTAAAACCAACCAATGCATTAGCTTCATCTATAAAAAACATTGAAGACATTCCGGGGTGGGTTCCTAATTTTACTAATAATAATTTTAAATATGAGTTTAAACTAGTTCCTGACGATTTAAAAGGAAATTTAATTGTGTCATTTACTTTGTTGACAAGTAGTACAAATTATCCGTTAAAAATAGGAGAATCAGCATCTATTACTGTTGCAGGATATGAAACAATAACTACTTATCAGAGCAAAATTGATGCTAAGTATAATGATTCTAAATTAATGGCAAATATTAGCGTTAATGATTTAAAAATTATTGATGGTGCTAAAAGTAACATATTTGCTTCAAGTTTAACTAATAAAACAGAATGAAATAATTTTCTTAGTTCATTGTCATTGAAAACACAACCCATTAAACCGAATGACCAATCAATTGTAAAATCGTTTGAGACTAATGATTTTAGTGGTGAAATTACCATTACAACTAATATTTATAATAAGTTAGGTGAGTTGTTAGAACCTACTTCATCTAATGATAAAACAGAAACAATTACAGGATTTAGAATAGCTTCAAGTAAATTACTCATAGCAACTATGAGGGCTTATAGAAAATTTTCATCATATGATAATGATAATGTGTTAAGCAATAAAAAAATTCCATCCGATATTGTTAAAGATCCAAGAATTCTTGAAAAACTTACAGCTGAATTAATAACCAAAATTAAAGATCCTTTTGAAATATCAGAAACACTAGAAACATTTGAATTTAAAGTTCTTTTAAAGGAATTTGGAAAAAATGTAAATCCAAATGATTCAGATGGGATTATTAATTATAATAAGATGATTATACAATATAACACAGGAACCAAAACAACACCACAATGATTAACTATTAGACCTCCCTCGGATAGTAATGGCGCTCCATCATCAGCTATTAATAATAATACATATAGTGTATATGGTTTTTTAACAACAGAATTACTTAATGCTAATAAGTTATACATTGAAATTTCTGACAAAATTAAATCAATTCAATCAAATATCAGAGATGATCAACCTTATGAAAGTGATTTTGATTCTATTGATTTAAAGAATCTTTGAGAATTACGAAGCACTTCAACTAATGACCCATTAGGAATTCCTTTTAAACATATTGGTGATCGCTTTTTAATTAAATATAGTTTTAGTAAAATAAATGAATCTTGAATTTTAGATAAAACAGGAAAAAAGAAATTACTTTGTAAGACTACAACTATAAAAGCATCAGTTTGTTCTGCTAATGATTCTTCATATGAAATTAAATTTGTAAATATAAATTCAATTTCAACTCCAAGTTTTGAATTTACATTTTCAGTTACAAGACGACCACCAAATGTTTAATAAAATGAACTAATGTTTTTAGAAACATTAAATGATTGTTCTACACCATTTGATTTAACTTTAATTTCAAAAGTAATTACTTGTGTTGTCATATTAGCAGTTGTGTTTTTGGATGAAAAATCTATTTCAAATGTTGGTTTTTCAATTCACGGATTATTTCACGGATTATTGGCAGGGTCTCCAAGTATAACATCATTAATCCCAAATTCAACATAAACATAATTATTAAAATAATAATTATGTTTAGGGTCAGGGTTATAAAAGTTAGGTTGAAATGTATTTAACACATTATTAGCATTATCTTTATTTATGGGTTTATGTGTACTTATACAAGTTCCATTACCTAATCCTATTTTCTTTTTAAATGCTTCTATCAATTTAGTATTATATGTGGTTTCTAATGCGTCTTTTGTAAATAAATCAATAGAAGGTGAAACAACTAAATTATGATTATCAAAATTATGTTCAAATGACGCCATATTAATAAATGAATTTGGGTCTTTTGAATTTGGGTCTTTTTGTCAAACTCTGATTTCAGCCTTTATTTCCAAGATATCAATTTTTGGCGAAGTAACTTCAATTACTTTTGTTTCTATTTTAATATCTTGAGGTGTTTGAATATTGACTAATTTCAACTTTAAATTTTTGTATGCTTCCGGAATTCCAGCTATTATGCTTGCAGGAATAGTAAATTGATTTTTAATTTTATTAAAGTAAGGATCAAAAATACCGCCTGATGCATCAATAGTTGCTTTATCAATCTTTTCACGAAGATTATTATCTAATATATATTTAGCCGATTCAGTTTCCTTAAATTTTGCATTGGTAACTTGACCAGAACCTTCAACAACAAAAAAATTTTCATATAACGGAATTCCAAAACAAGCTTTAACAAAAATTTTAAATTTAGGAAGTTGAGAATCATTTTCATTTGGAAAAGCAGAGTGGGAATTATTGTTTTCATCAAAAAGTTTAAAAACATATTCAACACCAGCCCTAGATGCCTCATTTTCCATTGAAGCAGTAATATCTAGAGAAAAAAGTCCTTCTTCATATGCTTCATTAACCGTTACCTCTAGCGGAACCTTGCTTTTGGAGTTAAAAACAAATGACTCACCAATGTTATTTTTGTTTTGTATGTTTTCAATAAAATTATCAACTTTTGATTTTGGGTCATCAACTCCTTGTTCAACACCAAAACCATCTATTTCAAATGATTGATAATTAATGGAAAAGTAATTTTTGTTCAATTTTCCTTTATAAAAATTTACTGAAATTTTAAGTTTTGAAGGAATATTTGGATCTTGAGTTAATTCAGTAATTTTTCAATTCACACCATCTAATTCTTTTTCAGTCAAATTCAAATTAGGATTAGAAATGATATCTACATCCTTAATGTTTTTTGCAAAAATTGATTGTTTTATTACATGTTTATCTTTATCATCATAGAATTCTTCTTTCAAAGAAAAACCATTTTTAAATTTAAAAAGACTTTCCACATTTTTCACACTATTTTCTTCGCTTGTTTTTTTAAAATAGAAATCAGTACTTGTAAATGTTATAAAATCTTCAGCAAAATCTTTACCCTTACCTTTGCTAAATCATATTCTAAATGTGGGTGTTGAAGAATCATTTTCTGATGGAAATATATTAACATTATCATCATTTAAATAATTTTTAATGTAAACAGTAATTCCTTTTTCATCTGCAAAGGTTTTAACTTTATTTGGAATTTCAAATTTAAAAAAATTATTTTTATATGCTTCATTGACTGTAATCATTGAATAAACAGATTCAGGTATTGGTTTTCCATTATTTCCAATTAATTTTAATGATCCTTTAAAATCATTTTTAGAAATAAAATCATTGATTTTATCATTATCAAAATTATTTATGAAAGTTGATACCACTAATGAATTTGCCATTCTTTGAGGAATCGGTATGTATTTTTGTTTTTGAATTTCATTTACTAAAAGCCCAACACCAACACCAACACCAATAGATAGTACTCCGGCTGATAAACAAATTATTTTATTTTTTTTATTCATGATAATAATTATATTAAAAAAATGATTTTTTAATAATAAAATCCACAATATTTATGTTAGAATTTGATAAATTTTCACTAAACTATAAGTTATGATCTTAGTTTTCTTTTAAAATAAGCAATTACACTAGATTGTAATTCTTGATTAATAGGAACTATAGGGTTAATTTTATTTATTTTGTAAAATTCCTTAGCTTTTTCATCACTATTAAAATAATTATGTAAAACAAAGTAATATTCACCTTTAGAAGTGGGGGTAAAATTTACAAAATCGAAGTTGCTTAAGGAAGCTAATTTTTTTCAATCAATTTCTTCACCGTTTTTAACATTTGATTCGATTTCATCTTCATCCATAAATTTTCCTTTAAAAAAAATATTATTCATGTTTTTTAAAAGGTTAACTTGGTTCTCTTTTGTTAGTGATGATGAGACAACAAAACCGTCAATAAAACTTGGAGAATTTTTAGGTTTAACAAGTTGTATTGTTCCATCAGGAACATTTGAAAAATTATCTACAGATCAGTATGCATCTAGCGCATCACCATTAAATAAATATGCACCATTAACACTTGATTTTGGATCTATTGCAGATTGGAGAACAATATCGGAATCATCTTCAAATATATTTTTTAATCCATTATTTATTGCAAATCCTGTGCCGTTTTTAACTATTTTGGCAAATTCATCAATTCATTTTTTATAATTATCTAGTGTTAAGTTGGTGCTAAAATTATTTCCATTTAAATTTTCAGATCCTATTACACTATTTTCAATAGGTGCATTAGTTCAGGAAATGACATCAATATTATTCTTATGAAATTCCTTTAATATTTTTGTATATGATTGATCATTAAGTTGATTGTCAGAAATAATATTTTTTTTGATTTTGCTAGGATTATAAATAAAGACTTTGTTATTAATTCAAACGGGAATTAGATATTCTCAAAAATGATCCTTATTTCCATCTCCATCTACATCTCCTCTCACTTTTGCATTTGGAGCTAAATAATTATCAAAAAAATTTAATTGATCATTTGTTTGTTTGGTGTAGTAATTAGTTGGTGTTTTAATTCCAAATGATTCCTGGAAATTAATTTTCGAAATTTTTTTATTATTAATCAAATCCACAACCATATAATCGGTTGATATACCAGCAATTGCTTTATTATTATTAATTGCATTTATAAATTCTGCAATACTTTTATATTCTTTGTATGAATAATTCTTTTTAATTTTAGACTTTAATTCGGGATTAATATATGATTGATAATTATATATTGATGGTTTATATGGGTTAAGACTTTTATAAACAATAGCACCTGTGAATAGTGCAAGAAATATAGTGGGAAGTAATAATCAAGGTAGTGTTTTTTTATATTTCATTATTTTTTTACCTTTTTAAAAGAATGGCTGCTAATAAACAAAAAAATATTAATAAAAATTGTTGTTAATAATAGAACAGAACCTATTGCTAATGCTCAAGATTGAAATCTACCTTGGTATAATTCAGTTCCAATAGTAGTTGAGTTTGAAGTAATGGTCGTGATTATGAAATCATCAAAACTTAATACAATTGATACAATCAAAGTAAATGATACTGATGGAAGCATATAAATGAAATAAGTTTTGAATCATGTTAAAACCTTTGGATATCCTAAATCATAACTAGCCTCAAACATTGACTTATTAAATTTTTCACTCTTTGGGTACATTATTAATATTCCGTAAGGTAATATCATTACTACATGTCCAATTACTGCTCTGAAGAACCCTTCAGATTCAGATGATAAAATCCCAAAAGACATAGAAAAAAATAAAGCTAATGAAATGCCTATAATAATGTCTGGATTTACTAAAGATATGTTTGCAGCAGTATTTTTAATAATTTTTATTGTTTTGTTTTTTTGTTTTCATATACTAAAAACAGTTAATAGGGATATTGTAATAACCATTAAACAAACTATGCTTCCTAGTAATAAAGAGTTCATGAATGCTTCAATAACTTGATTAGAGAAAAGGTTTTTATATGCTTCTCAAGTAAAACCATTTCAATGCGTAAAGGTAATGAACCCTTTATTGCTAGTTTGATTAAAACTAAATATAGTAGCGAAAAAAAGTGGTATATAAAATACCAATAAAATAATTGATATATAGAAAGATTTTAGAAATTCTTTTATCTTATTATTCATTAATTCCTCCTTTTATTTTTTGATATATTCATGGTATTGAGTTAATTAGTGCATATATTAATCCAACTGAAATAATAGTAATTACAACAATAGTTGATGCTTTTTGCATATCAAATTTATTAGCAGGATTAGCTAAATCATTAATAACATTACCTAATAATGGATTTAACTCAGAGTTGATTATTAATTTATCACTAACAGCAACACTCATTACTGCCATTAAGAATACTATAGTTATTCCTGAACAAATTGCCTTCAAACCATATGGTATAATAACTTTAATAAATGTTTGTATTTTTGTATAACCCAAGTCTTCAGAGGCATCAATTATATTTTTTGGCATATTAGAAAATACTGTATATAAAGGAATTATCATAAATGGCAAATTCAAATAGACTAATCCAATTATTAACATTCCCGAACTACTTAAAGCTCTTTCATCAAATATATATGTAAAGAAACCTTTTAAAGCCAAAATTTTAACTAAAGTGAAAATTAGCAGAGGTGTAAGTATTAGAGATAAAATTCCTAATTTAATTTTTTTGTTTTTAATTGATAAAACAATATAAACAAATGGCAAAGAGATTGCTAATGAAATAAGAGAACTTGCAATTCCAATGCCTAAAGATCTAAAAAATATTACTCAAAATGTAAAATCTTTTAATACTTCTGCTTTGTCATAACTAGAACTCGCTCCTTCAGGTGTTATAAAAGATGCAACTATAATAAAAGCTAAAGGTATAAAAACAAGTACTATAAAAAAAATGATATAAGGAATAAATAAAAGAGTTTGTTTGTTTGTTTTTTTAAGATATTTCATTTTCTGTCTCCTGACTATTATAATCTTCATGTAACATTAAATGCATTGAAGTAACGGTCCAATCTAAGAACACTTTTTCACCCTCTTCATGGAAGTTTGTTGATTCTACAGCAAATTTTGCTTTGCTAGTTTTTATAACAGTAATATAATAACTTCCTTTATAAGTTGAAGAAATGATTTTGCCACTTACAATACCATCATTTTTCTTAATCAAAATATCCTCCGGTCTTATTAAAACATCAATTTTTGTTCCGATTTCAAATGAATATTTTTGCTTTCAAAATTTGTTTTTTTTACCTAAAAATAGAACAGTTGAACTATTTATAATGGTTCCTTCAAAAATATTGTAGTCACCAATAAATTGAGCTACTCATTTATTTTTTGGATAATCATATATTTCTTTTGGTGTATCATATTGTTCAATATTTCCGTTTCTTATAATTGCTATTCTATCTGATAATTGTAGAGCTTCTTCTCTGTCATGAGTAACAAATATAAAAGTTATATTTAATTTTTTCTGTATGTCAGATAAAAGAACTTGCATTTTTTCTCTTATTTTTGCATCCAATGAAGAGAGTGGTTCATCAAGCAAAAGAATTTTAGGTTCAACAGCAATAGCTCTAGCAAGGGCTATTCTTTGTTTTTGTCCACCAGAAAGCTTATCTATAGATTTTTTTTCATGTCCATCTAGTTCAACTAACTTTAATGAGTCATACATTTTTAAATTTAGTTCTTCTTTTGTAATTTTCCTTGTTAAATATTTTTTATTAAATTTATTCTTTTCCTGATCAAAATAAGTTTCTCAGTATGAATATTTAAAGTCAGAATCATCTAATCAATTTTGAATTTTTGTCTTTTGTTTTCCTGTTAATTTTTTTGTTTCAAGGTCAGAAATATATTCCTCTTGAATTTTATCAAGTTTTTTCATTTTCATTTTAGATTTTTTATCTCAGTGTTGCTTCTTAATTTCATAAAGTTTACTAATGTTTTTTTTAAAATCTTCTTTTGGTTTTGGAAAACGTTTTAATCTGAGACCATACTTAATATTATTTTCAACACTTAAATGTGGAAATAAAGCATAATCTTGAAATATGGTAGAGGTGTCCCTTAAATGTGCTGGTAAATCTTTAATATCCAAACCATTAAATTTAATTTCACCACGTGTAGCTCATTCAAAACCACCAATCAATCGTAAGATTGTTGTTTTTCCAGAACCGGAAGGGCCTAAAAGAGTAATAAATTCACCTTCATTTATTAGTAAATTAATATTATCTAAAATGACTTTATTGTCAAATTCTTTTGTTATATTTTTTAATTCAATAATAGGCTTTGACAAATAATTCTCTTTTCTTTTTTTAAATTATTAACTATCACTCAAATTAACAATTATTTTTTTTAATTTTTTTTCAATAAATTTCAAACCATCAATATGATTAAGTTTTAAGGTGATTAATGGTTTGACATTAGTGGCCTCCAATAAATTTAAAAACATTGTATACATTACCAATAAATTGGAAGAACAATTAGATAAAAAAGCATTAGAATTTTTTTCTATTGAATGTAATAAAGAAAAAATTTTATTAAACATCGTTCCTCCCAATTAATATATAGTTATTAATATTGTATTATAAATTTTATTTTTAAATAAAATATTTTTTATTATAAAGTTACAAATAAAATACCAATTTTAAAAAAAACTTGTATTTTATTTTTATTTAACTCATCTAAATAAACTGTTTTATTTAATTCAGGCCTATTTTCCATTTTAATATTAAGTTACATTGTTAATAATTAAAACCATCAAATCAAGTTTATCTTGTCTTAGTTTGTTGAATGAATATCCTTTAGGAAGAATTTTCTAAATTGCTTATGCTTTTGTTTGATTGATCCTTTTTGCCAATCAACTTAGCCTTTTTAGTTCCATTATCTGAAAGAAGTTCTTTGTTTAATGATATTTAATTTTGTTACTTCTAAAAATGATTTAGAATCTTTTCTCTCATATAAAGTTACACTAATCTTTTAGATTTGCAATATATCAAAGTTTCAATATTGAATTGATCACTTTTTATCCCTTCACTATATCTAATTTGAAAATAACCTAAAGTCAATATTTTTCATTAGCTTCTTGAGAACTTTATCTAGTCTTTGACTAACTCACCTTAGTTTCTTATTTTTTATGATAATTCCCTAATTTTAAGTAAGGGAAGATTCTTAATGTATCTTATTTTAGGCATTTGCTGCTAATAACAAGTCTTTGTTTTCCTCTTTGTAAAATGATTTAAAAATCGAATGCTTCTATTAGAACTTTAGAAAATGTCGGAATTTACAGCAAGTCAAGTATTCACAGAATCAAAAATAACAAGTTAAAGCAGGTTAAGTAAAAAACAAACAGAAATGAAGTTCGTTGAAGAAGCGATTAAGAAAGAAATAAGGAATAGGAAGGGGGAATAATTGGAAGAGAACCTTTAACCCAATTTTTAATAATAAAAAATCCATTAATTAATCTTTCTTCTAGAAAAATAAGTAGATACATGTCTAAATTAGGGTTAAATTGCACAATAAGATCTCAAAAAAGAAAAGTTAAAGAGATT
>CAMQYR010000018.1 GCA_947039385.1 uncultured Mycoplasma sp. | reverse complement strand
TTCTAAAAGAGATATGCCTGGTTTTATTGAATCGTAAACCGTTTTTTTTACTTTTGCTAAAATCGAACATGATTTTGTTATTAAGTTAATTTCTATCATATCTTTAATTAAAATCATTATTTTTCATACACTTTCTCTATTTTTTTAGCTATTATATTAACGTAATCGTCAGCATCAATACTGAAAAGAATCGATTTTTCTTTATAATAATCAATTAAAACATTTGTTTGATTATTATAAATTTGCAAACGTTTTATAATAGATTTTGGTTCATCATCAGTTCTAGTTATTAGAAGATTATTTTCAACCTCGCAATAAGGATGTTTTAGAGATTTCATCATAGAAGTATTATAAGTTTTTTTGCATATAGTGCAAAATAATCTTTGCGATAATCTTTTAATAATCTTTTTTTCAGATAATTTTAAAAGTATAACAATGAATTCATCTTGATTTAAATTAGCTAAAAAATTCGCTTGATCAACTGTTCTTGGATACCCATCTAAAATATAATTAATATTCTTTGATTTCAAATCAGTAACTTTTTTTTTAACAACCTCATTAGTAATGTTGTCATTTACATATGAACCAGATGCAACTATCTCTTTTATTTTCAAACCTAATTCGGTTCCTTTTTTAATTTCTTCACGAAAAATATCTCCTGTTGAAATATGCTTTATTCCTATAGTTTTGCTCAGAATAGATGAAATTGTCCCCTTCCCTGTTCCTGGAGCTCCAAGAAAAATAATATTTTTTTTGTTTTTTATCATAATATTGATCCACTTCCTAATTCATTATCTTTATAATCATCATTCAATAACTCCACATCCCTTGTCATATCATCAAAATTATAAACCTCTTGAGATGATTTCATTTTTTGAACTTTATCAGTATGAGAAGTTTTATAACGCACTCTTACTTGCTCCATTGTTTCAACAGAAACTGAAACAATTATCATTAATGATGTTCCACCA
This sequence comes from uncultured Mycoplasma sp., assembly GCA_947039385.1. Lineage (GTDB taxonomy): Bacteria > Bacillota_I > Bacilli_A > Mycoplasmatales > Metamycoplasmataceae > UBA710. The sequence goes on along the minus strand of CAMQYR010000018.1, from coordinate 12,403 downwards.
AATGTTATTCTAGGGTCCATTCCAGCCATTTGTACTATATACTCTACACTTGCCAAAATAGTTAAATAAAATGAAGAAAAAATAGATAGTCTCATAACCACAGAAGTTAAGTAGTCTTCTGTTTGCTCTCCTGGTCTAATACCAGGTATAAAGGTTGAGTTTTTGTTAAAGTCTTCTACAATTTTGTCAATTCTAGCTTGTTGTAACCCCATAATCATTGTAAAAACAAAAATTGATACTGCAAAAATCGTTAACCCAACAGGTGCATTTAAAATGAAGTTTTCTTTAAATCAAATAATACTTGTATATGTTTGATCCATAAATCCATCAATAAAATTTATAATCATTAAAGGAAATGATGTTGTTAACATACCGAAAATAACAGGCATTACACCTGCTGAGTTTATTTTTAAGGGAAGATATGAAATATCTTTAACACTTCGACTTCTACCTGAACCAATATGTTGAATAGGTATTTTTCTTTCTGCTTTATAAACAAAATTTATAACATACATAACTAGAACAAAAACAAAAACATATAATGAGAAATAAACAATACCAGATAATAATTCTAAACCTTGAGCTCCAGAAGGAATCATTTGCTTAAATGCTGCGGTTAGAATTGGAGGTAATGATATTATTGATCCGGCAAGAATTAATAATGAAGTTCCATTACCAACTCCTTTATTTGTTATTTGTTCAGAAATGAACAATGATAAGAAAGATCCTGCAACCAAAATAAGTGGCAAAACAATATATATGAATCATACTTGTTCAAAAGCTGGGTCAAATTCAACAAAACCAATAGTTCCGGTTTGTAAAGATTGAGCAAGCATTATAGCTTGAATAATTGCTATAAAGAAAGTTAAAGTTCTAGTGATGTAATTTATTTTAATTCTTCCTGCTGGACCTGATTGAGACAAACGATAAATTGGAGGAAATATTTTTGTTTGAGCAAATGTCATTATAATTGATGCCGAAATAAAAGGACTTATCCCTAAAGAAACAACAGAAAATCTTCTTAATCCGCCGCCGCCAATTGTATTTAATATTCCAAACAAATCATTAGAATTTAAATTGTTATTAGTTTGTTTAACTCCCGGAATGGTTAAAGATCCAATTATGATAAAAAATGATAGCATCAACAATGTAAACATTATTTTTTTCGTTAAAATCTTGTTCTTGAAATTATCTACTAAATGTTTTTGAAAAAATAAAAAAATCTTTGAAAAAAACAAAGAGATTGGTTTCAAAATTTTTTTGAAAAAATTATTCAAAATTAAATAACCTCTACAGTTCCGCCTGCATTTTCTATTTGTTTTATTGCACTTTGTGAAGCAGCATTAACTTTAACAACAAACTTTTTAGTCACTTTTCCATTAGAAAGTAATTTAATTGGCATATTTTTATTACGAGCTATTTTAAGTTCATTTAATTTATCAATAGTTACTTCATCATTTTCTTTAAAATTAAGTTCTAAATCTTCTAAAGATACAACTTGGTACTCAATATGATTGATGTTATTGAATCCTCTTTTAGGCACACGTCTAAATCATGGATTTTGTCCACCTTCAAAACCCGGTCTTGTTCCAGTTCTTTTGTTTTGTCCAGATTGTCCTTTTCCAGCTTGTTTACCTTTACCGGCAGCATGACCACGCCCTACACGTGTTTTTTCCTTGCGTGAACCTTCGTTTGGTTTTAGTGAATGTAATTTCATTTTTACTCCTTTTTAAATTCTATAAATTTTTATTGATGATTATTTAAAATAAATTATTATTTTAAAATTTGATTAACAGAAATATCTCTTAAACTTGCAATTTCTTCAATTGTTCTTAATTTCGAAAGTGCTTTTAATGTTGCTTTCGCTGTATTGGCTTTTGTTCTTGAACCATATGATTTTGTGTAAATATCTGTAATGCCTGCCAATTCAACAACCGAACGAACTGTTCCAGAAGCAATAATACCCTTACCTTTTGGAGCTGGTTTTAACAAAATATTAGATGCTAAATATTTTGTTTGAATTTCATGAGGAATAGTAGATTTATTAATGATTGGAACATTAATCATATTTGTTTGAGCATTTTTAATTGCCTTTTTAATAGAATCAGGAACTTCATTTGCTTTTCCATGTCCTATGCCAACTTTACCCTTTTTATTACCAATAATAACAATTGCTGAAAATGAAAATCTTCTTCCACCCTTAACAACCGTAGTTACTCTAGCAATATCAATAACTTTTTCTTCAAATTCACTTGCTCTTTTTTTCATAGGTGAGCGTCTTCTTGTGGTGTTATTAGGACCATCGGTTTTTGTTTTTCTAACAAAATTTGTTGCATTAGATGCAAAATGAGATTTACCTTCTTTTGGTCTAGCAACAACTTCTTTGGTTGCAATAGATTTAGCTGTAGCTAAAGAAGTTTTGTTTTTTTCTAACTCTTCTTTTTCTTTTATAATACTCATAATTAAAACTTAACTCCTTCTTCTCTTATGGCGTCTGCAAAAGCTTGGATACGACCATGATAAATATAACCGGAACGATCAAAAACTATTTTTTCTAATTTTAATTTTTTAATTTTTGCTCCCATTTCTTTTCCTACTTTTTGTGCCGCTTTAACATTTCCGCCATAAGTTTTATCTTTAATAGTAGATGCTGAAGCTAATGTTTTCCCTGTAGTATCATCCACTAATTGAGCATAAAAATTTTGTAATGATTTATGAACTGATATTCTTGGAATAATCGCTGTTCCACTTATTTTTGTTCTTATTTTAAGATGTTTTTTTAATCTTGCTTGATTTCTTGATTTTATTGACATATTTACCTACTTACTTAGAAGAAGCTTTCCCTTCTTTACGATGAATTATTTCATTATCATACATTATACCTTTTCCTGAATAAACGTTGGGCTTTCTTATTTTTCTTACTTTTGCCGCAAATTCACCAACAACTTGTTTGTCATTTCCAGAAATAGTTATTTCAGTTGCTTTAGGTAATTCTAATTTAATATTTTCAGGAATTTCTAAAACATATGGATGTGAATAACCAGCATTAACTTCCAAATTATTATCAACAACTGAGGCTTTATATCCTACTCCTTTAATTAAAAGTTTTTTCTGAAAACCTGAAGAAACACCAATTATCATTCCTGATAATAAAGAGTTTGTTGTTCCATGCAATTGTTTTGTATGTTTTTCTTCATTAGCTCTAACTGTTGTAAGTTTATTATTTTCAACTTTTACAGATATTAAAGGTGAAAAAATACGAGATAAACTACCTCTTAATCCACTTACCTTAATAAGTGTATCTTTTATATCAATAGTCACACCTATTGGTATTTCTAAAATTCTATTTCCTACTCTTGACATAATATTTTATCAAACATAGGCAAGTACTTCGCCGCCTATGTTTTCCTTTCTTGCTTCTTTATCTGTAATTATTCCTTTTGAAGTAGAAATAATAGCAATTCCAAAACCGGATAAAACTCTAGGAATAAAATCTACATTTGAATAAACTCTAAGACCCGGTTTTGAAATTCTTTTTATATCAGTAATAACTCTTTCATTACCTTTATATTTTAAAGTTAAATTTATTTCTTTTTTAACTCCATTTGTAGCAACTTCAAATTCACTAACATATCCTTCTCTTTTCATAATTTCCAAAATTTTAATTTTAGTAATAGAATGAGGAATCATAACTGTTTTGTGTTTTCTTGAATTCGCCATTTTGATACGAACTATCATATCTGCTATAGGATCTGTAATAAATGCCATATTATCAACTCGCTTTCTTTACTCCAGGTATTTTACCTTCATGTGCTAACTTTCTAAAGCAAATTCTACATATTTCGAATTTTTTAAGAACTGAATGAGAACGTCCGCATAGTTGACATCTTGTATATTCTCTAGCACTATATTTAGGGTGTCTAGCTGCTTTTATTTTTAATGATTTTTTTGCCATAACTTATTCTCCTCTACTTATTACCTTTCACAAAAGGCATTCCTAATTTTTCTAATAAAGCATAAGCTTCTTTATTTGTTTTTGCAGTTGTAACAATAATTACATCCAAACCTTTTATTTTTCTAATTTTATCGAATGAGATAGAAGGGAAAATGATTTGTTCTTTTATTCCAATAGCAAAATTACCTGATCCATCAAAAGCTTTTGAGCTAACTCCTCTAAAATCTCTTATCCTAGGAATTGACACATTAATTAGTTCATATAAAAAAGCTCATGCTTTTTCCCTTCTTAAAGTTACTTTTCCACCCATTGGCATTCCTTCACGTAGTTTCCAAGAAGCCAAAGATTTTCTCGCTCTTGTTTCAGCTGGTTTTTGACCAGCTATCAAAGCTAATTCGTTTTGAACTTCTTCAATAGCTTTTGAATTAGTCACTTCACGACCGGCTGTCATATTTAAAATTATTTTTTCTATCTTAGGAACTTCCATAATAGAAGAATATTTAAATTCTTTCATCAAAGCAGGAACAATTTCTTTATTGTATTTAGTATTTAAAACCGTTTTCATAAATTAAACTTCCTTTCCTGTTTTTCTTTCAAAACGAACTTTTTTGTCATTCACAACTTTAAAACCAATTTTAGTTGGTTCATTTACACCTTTTTTTGAATGTTTTGTTCTTAGTGCTACATTTGAAACATGAACAGAAGCCTCTTTTTGTTCAATAGAACCTTCTTCTTTTTGTTGTGTTGGTTTAATGTGTTTTGTAACCATATTGATATCTTTAATTACAACTCTTTCAGTTTTATTGTCAATTTTAATAATAAAACCTGATTTTCCTTTTTCTGGTCCCGCAAGAACTACTACTTCATCATTTTTTCTTAATTTCATAATATTCCTCTCTATAATACCTCAGATGCCAATGAGGCAATCTTTAGATATCCTTTTTCTCTCAACTCACGAGCTATTGGCCCAAAAACACGAGTTCCTCTAGGAGTTCCGTCTTCTTTTAAAATAACAACAGCATTATCATCAAATTTTATATGTGATCCATCTTTTCTTTTTACACCATATTTAGTTCTAACAATAATAGCCCTTACAACTTGTCCTTCTTTTACAACGCCATTTGGAGTTGCTTTTTTAATAGAACAAACAATGATATCTCCGATATTTGAAGATTTCTTAACAGATCCACCAATGTTCCTAATAACTCCAACTATTTTAGCTCCTGAATTATCGGCAACGTTTAATCTTGACATTTCTAAAACCATTATTTACCTTCTTTCGCAGTTTCTCTAATTTTTTCTAAACGAAAGTTTTTTGTTTTAGACATTGGTCTCATACTTGTTATTTTAACAACATCTCCCATTTTAGCTATTCCTTCTCCATCATGTGCAGCAAAGCGTTTAGTTTGTTTAAAACGTTTATTATATAAGGGATGTTTTACATATATGTCAACAGCAACAATAATGGTTTTTTCATTTTTAGTTGATACAACTATTCCATTAAGTGATTTTCTAGAATTTTTTCTAATTATTTTTTCCATTATTTCACTACCTTATCTTTTTTTTCTTTTGGCACTCTTTTCGCCACTTCTTTTCCAACATTTGCTTTAGGTGTTTTTATAATTACAGTCTTGCCGCTTTCAAGTTGTTTTAAAGCGGTTAGCGCTTTAGCTATATCTCTACGAACTAGTTTAATTTTATGAGTTTGATCTTGCTGACCAGTTTTATTTTTAAATCTTAATAAAAATAATTCTGCTTTAAGTTCATTAATCAATTCTAAAACTTCTATTTTAGATTTTTTTTGAATTATATTATATTGCATTTTTTGCCTCACTATCCGCCTTAGAAACTATTTTTACTCTAACTGGTAATTTGTGACCACCAAGCCTTAAAGCATCTTTTGCTATTTCATCACTTACTCCAGAAACTTCAAATAACATTGTATTAACTTTCACAACAGCTACTCATTTTTCAACATTACCTTTCCCTTTTCCCATTCTTACACCAATAGGTTTTGATGTTAAAGATAAATGAGGAAATATTCTAATAATAACTTGCCCTTCACGTCCCATTCTACGAGTTATAGCAATCCTTGCTGATTCTATTTGTCTTGCTGTAAGTCAATTGGAAGTTTTCGCTTGTAAACCATAAGAAACTTTATTCCCTTTAAATGCTACACCTTTATCATGACTAATTCTAAAAGTTTTGCGGTGTTTTGTTCTTTTGGGTTGCAACATTATTTACCGCCTTCCATAACATCTCCAAGAGAAATTCAAACCTTTATTCCTATAGCACCATAAGTGGTTCTTGCTGTTGCTGTTGAATAATCAACATTTTGTCTAAGTGTATGCAATTTCATTTCACCTTCAGAATATCCTTCACTACGAGCCATATCAACTCCATTAAGTCTTCCTGAAACTTTTGTTTTTATACCTTTAGCACCAGCTTTTAAAGCTGCTCTAATAGCAAATTTTTGAGCCACCCTAAATGGTGCACGAGATTCTAACTTAATAGCTATTTCCTCAGCAACCAAACGGGCGTTCAATTCAGGGCGCTCTATAGTCACAACTTCTAAATTTAATTTTAATTGACGATTTTTTGTAAATTTCTGAATATTTGTTGTAAGTAACTTAAGATTTGATCCTTCATTCCCCAAAATTACACCCGGTTTAGCAGTATAAATAAGTACAGACACTTTTTCATCTTGTGTTCTTTTAATAATTACATTACCAATTTGATATTCTCTAACAAATTTTTCTAAATACTCACGAATTTTCATATCTTCCAATAAATAAGTTGAAAACTTAGATTTGTCAGCTATTCACACAGCGTTATGTGGTTTGGTTATACCGTAACGGAAACCATTTGGATTAACTTTTTGTCCCATAAATACCTCTTTCTACTTCTCTTCTAACTTAATTATAAAGTGTGAAGTTCTTTTTAATATTGGAAATGCTCTACCTTGAGCTCTAGGTTGAAATCTTTTTAATGTTGGACCTTCATTTACTAACATTTCAGAAATGAATAATTTATCACTATCCATTCCTTTTGTATTAACTGCATTTGCAATTGCTGAATGCAATAATTTCAAAAACAATCTAGATGCTTTTTTATTAGAATTATTCAATATTGATAGCGCCTCAGAAGTAGATTCATATCTAATTTGGTCTGCCACTAAACGTGCTTTTCTTGGTGAAATTCTTTGTAATTTTAATTGTGCTGTTGCTTGTAATTTCATTATTTTTTCTTCCCTTTATCATTGCCGTGACCTGAAAAGGTTCTAGTTGGTGAAAACTCACCTAATTTATGTCCAACCATATCATCAGTAACATAAACATCTATAAATTTTCTTCCGTTATGAACTTGAAATGTTAATCCCACAAAATCCGGGAAAATTGTTGAACGTCTTGACCAAGTTTTAATTGGTTTTTTAGGACTTTTTTTAGAAATTATTGCTTCAACTTTTTTAAGTAAGTGGTCTTCTGCAAAAGGTCCTTTTTTAAGTGATCTAGCCATTATTTACCTTCTTTCCTTCTTTTAACAATTAATTTTGTTGAAGCTTTTTTGTTATCTCTAGTTTTAACACCAAGAGCTTTTTTACCTCAAGGAGTCATTGGTGATTTGCGACCAATTGGTTGTTTTCCTTCACCACCACCATGAGGGTGATCTATTGGATTCATAACAGATCCACGGACAGTAGGTCTAATTCCTTTATGACGATTACGGCCAGCTTTACCAATATTGATTAGTGAATGTTCTTCATTCCCTACAACACCTATTGTAGCTCTAGCTTTTGGCAAAAATTTTCTCACTTCTCCAGATTTAAGACGTAAAATTAAATATTTGCCTTTATCATCACTCCCTAAAATTTGAGCACTTGTTCCAGCGGAACGAGCTAATTTTGCGCCGCCACCTGGTTGAATTTCTATATTATGAACTATTGTTCCCTCAGGAATATTTTCCAAAGGAAGACAATTCCCAACTTTAATATCAACATTAACTCCAGAAAACACAAAATCACCAACCTTTAAACCTTTAGGTTGAAGGATATATCTCTTTTCACCGTCAATGTAATTTATTAAACAAATATTTGCACTACGATTTGGATCATACTCAATTGAAACTACTTTTCCTTCAACTCCATCTTTGTTTCTTTTAAAATCAATAATTCTATATTTTCTTTTAACTCTTCCGCCTTTATGTCTGGTTGTTATTTTCCCTTGATTATTTCTTCCTGAATGTGTAGGTAGATTAACTAATAAGGATTTTTCTGGTTTGTCACCACTAAGATTAGCTTTATAATCAAGAATAGTCATATTACGTTGACCATTAGTAGTTGGTTTTAATTTCTTAATTGCCATAATTCTCTTCCTTTAATTTATACTTAAAAATATTTTTTTCTTTTAAGTTTTTATTTATATATTTAATGTTTTATATAATATATTTTCAATTTATTTTTTGTTAATTTCTTTTGAATTTTTTTTCTGATGCTTTTTTTCAATCTCAGAAACCAATTTTGGGGTTTCTAAATCTTTTTTTTCAATCTCAGAAACCAATTTTGGGGTTTCTAAATCTTTTTTAGGTTTTTTTGATTTAGATATTTTTTCTGCCACCCTTTGTTCAGTTGCAGAAATTGTTTTTAATTTTTCTAAATCTTTTTTAGGTTTTTTTAAAACTTCATCTTTGGCAATTCCTTCTTCGGGGAATATATTAATTGATGCTGAACTTTTACTTAAAGTCACAATAGCTTTTTTGAATGACTTGCTGAATCCATTATATTTACCAACTTTTTTAGCTTTTTTAGGAACATTAAATAAATTAACTTTGACTATTTGAACCTCAAAAATAAATTGGATAGCTTTTTTGATTTCTGTTTTAGTTGCTCTTTTATCTACAGCAAATGTATAAACATGCGTTTCCATTTGCTGATATGTTTTCTCGGTAAGAATTGGATATTTGATTATTTCATTAATATTCATTATTTCATCATCCCTTCTAAAATTGAAAGATCAATTTCATTAATAACAAGTGCGTCAGTTCATAATAAAGACTCAACAGATATTGAATTTACTTTAATAGTAACTACCTTTGTGTTATTAGCTGACTTGAATATATTGTCATCACTAGTAACTAATAAAATATGTTTTCTTTCCAATAGGTTTAAATTATCCAATTGTTTAATTAAATCTTTGGTTTTTGGTTTTTCTAATTTAATCTCATTAGTAACTAAAATTAAATTTTCTTTGTTTAACAATGTTAATGCCGATAAATAAGCCAAACGTCTAACTTTTTTATTAACTTTAGTATTGTAATTTCTTTCCACTTGTGGTCCAAATGCTCTACCACCTCCAACAAATACAGGAGAACGCAATGTTCCTGCTCTTGCTTTACCGGTTCCTTTTTGTTTTCAAGGTTTTTTACCAGTTCCTGACACAGTGGCTCTAGTTTTAACTGCATGCGTTCCTTGACGTCTTGACCCTCTTTCAGAAAGAATAGTATCAAATATTGCTTGATTATTTATGTTTTCAATTTCGAAAATTTCTTTATCTAATTTAACTTTATTATTTAAAGGTTTTATTTCAGATTTCACTTTTAAATTTCTTTGTTTTGCAGAAAGTTTTTTTTCAACCACCACTTTTTTTTCATCTATTTTTTTAAGTGTTTTCTTTATCTTTTTCGGTACAGATGACTTAATTTTATCAATAGATGATAATGTAGAAGGAATTCTTTTTTTATCAACATTTTCCATTATTTCACCTCTTCTTTTTTATCTTCAGCTGGTGAAGAAGATTTTTTAACATTTTCTGAAGAAGATGTTGCAGAAATAATATTTTTCATTTCTTCAATAGACATATCAGAATTTACATTAACTCCAAAATGTTTAGCCTTTTCAATAAGCTCATTTTTAATTGTTTCTTCTTTTAGATTAACCAATGTAATTCCACTTTTGTTCGGCAATTGTTTAATAGCTTGCTTAATAGTGACAAAGCCTTTGTTTGGCCCAGGAATTGAACCCTTAACCAAAATATAATTATCAGCAACATTAACTTCAACAACAATTAAATTTTGAATTGTTCTCTGTATATTACCCATATGACCAGGCATAGTCATTCCTTTAACAACCTTATTACCTGATATATCTCCAAGCGATCCCGTTTGACGTACTGGTTTAGAACCACCACCTCCACCATGAGAATTAGGACCAATCTTTTGATTATGTCTCTTAATTGACCCTGCAAAACCTTTTCCTTTTGATATTCCTGTTACATCTACAAGTTCTCCTGATTTGAAAATTGAAGCTTTAACTTCATCTCCCAATTCAAATCCATTCATTTCACGGATTTCCTTAACGAAGCGCTTAGGTGTTGTGTTCGCTTTTTTAAAATGTCCAATCATTGGTTTGTTTGAACGTGATTCTACTTTCTCTATTGAAGAAAGTTGAATCGCATTATAACCATCTGATTCTACAGTTAATTTTCTAGTTACGATATTTTGACTAATCTCTATAACTGTAACCGGAATTGATTGACCGTGATTTGAATAAATCTGTGTCATTCCAATTTTTTTACCTAAGATTCCTTTCATATTTTCCTCTTTCTTTTCTATTTTTAATTAATATTATAAATTTTATTAACTTATTTATTTTGAAACAATTTCAATGTTTACTCCTGCAGATAATTCCACTCGTTTAAGTTTATCCATCAAATCTTTAGTAGGCTTATTAATAACAATTAATCTTTTGTGTGTTCTTCTTTCAAATTGTTCACGTGATTTTTTGTTAACATGTACTGAACGAAGTATTGTGAATATTTCTCTTTTTGTTGGAAGAGGAACTGGTCCTCTAAAATCTGCATTTACTTTTTTAATAATTTGAATTATCTTTAGTGCAGATTCATCTAATATTTTAGCTTCATATGCAATAAGTTTTATGTTAATTTTTTCCATTGTTGTCTCCTTTGTGTTCTTTTGAACAAGACTCCATATAAATACATGATAACCAGTTGACAACTTATCTCTGAGTATCAAGAACCTTATATTTCTAAGTCATAGTTGCTTTCTAATTATATAGAAAAAAAGAAAAAAAAATTAAAATTACCGAAATAAATACCAATAAAAAGTGACATTATAAAAAGTCTCTTTTTGACCTAAAATTTAATTACTAAGAAAATGAAAGGACAACTATATTATAATGAAAGATAATTATAAAATAATAAACTAAGTGATGGGTTAGTAAAAGATTAGATAAAAGGCCACAAGAAGCTAGTGAAAGATTGACTTTAGGCCATTTCTAAGTAGAGGATTAAAAAGTGATCAATTCAATATTACAACTTTGATAGATTTCAAATATAAAAGATTACTTGCAACTTTATTTGAGGTAAAAGATTATCAATTGTTTTTAGAAGAAACAAAATTAAATATTGTCAAACAAAGAACTTTTTTAAAATCAATCACTTCTGATAATGGAACCGAAAATAATAAGTTAAATCAAATTAGTAATAAAGAATATCTTTTTAATCAAAATATTAGTTCTAAAAAATAATCATTTTACAAAATTTAATATATTGAAATAATTAATTTCATTTTTGATTATATTTTCTTGGTAATTAAACAGAAATAAGAAAAAAATACAAGTTTCTTTAAAATTGGTAACTTTATAAAAAAATTAAAAAATTATAAAAAAGCTACTACAATTGGTATTATAAAAAAATAAATAATCATCCCCATTCAAACTTCAAATCTTGAATATAAGGAACCTGTTTGAACATAATACATATGAAACATTGACTGAATCATAGGAAATATAACCATAAATAAAATAAAATAAATATTTATTTCATTTGCTTGCCAATTTATGACAAATATAGGTATTAAAAATAATGTTGAATATGTGATTAACACAAAGTATTGAAAAAATGTTATCTTTAAAAAAGTAGCAGCTTTTTTAAAGAAATATTTTCTAGTCATTTTTTTTTTAATTCTTATTTTTTTCACTTAAAAATTATATAAAAAAAATGACTAATAAATCACTAATTTATTTTTTTATAGTTTCTTTCAAAACTGAATAGTAATTTGTTTTAAAGATATAATAATCTTACTAAAATACGTTAATTTAAGTTAAGAAATTATTTTAAACCTATCAATTTATTAGTATTGGTCAGCTAAATGTATCACTACACGTACACTTCCAACCTATCAACCTCGTAGTCTACAAGGAATTTCAAGGGAATATTCATCTTTGAGGAGGCTTCCCGCTTAGATGCTTTCAGCGGTTATCCTTTCCGTACTTAGCTACCCAGCTATGCTTCTGGCGAAACAACTGGAGCACCAGTGGTACGTCCACTCCGGTCCTCTCGTACTAAGAGCAGCTCTCATCAATATTCCAACGCCCACACCAGATAGGGACCGAACTGTCTCACGACGTTCTGAACCCAGCTCGCGTACCGCTTT
>CAMQYR010000017.1 GCA_947039385.1 uncultured Mycoplasma sp. | reverse complement strand
TTCAAAATTTTATCATTGAATATTGTGAAAAAAACAACACATCATTAGTATTAATAAGTCATGATGTAGATTCTATCAAACAAATGGTTAATAGAATAATTATTCTAGCTGACAAAGAGATTAAGATCGATATGTCTACCGAAGAAATTAATAAAGAATTCGGTGGAGTATCTCGACTTATCAAAAAATATATAGTTTATTAATTTAATCAAAAATATTGTTTTTTTGATTAATATATTATTTATAATATTATTTATGAATAAAAATTATTACAAAATTTTAGATGTCTCTGAAAAAGCGACCCAGCCCGAAATAAAGAAAGCCTATTTTGCAAAAGCAAAAATGTATCATCCAGATGTTTGTAAGGACAAAGATGCTGAAGAAAAATTCAAAAAAATTTCTCAAGCTTATGAAACATTAAATGATGAAGAATCTAGACAAAAATATGATTCATATATTCATGGTTCATCAAATAAACATTATGATTCAAATAATTACTATGATTCATCTTCAAGAGAAGAAGAAATAAATTATAGATCTTTGTTCACAATGTTTTCTTCAAAAGCAATAGATATAAGTTTTTATACAAATTATATTAATATGAACTACAAAACAGAAAAAGAAGTTGTTAGTGCTTATTCATATTTTTGACTTTCTTTTTGAAGTGGTGGTAAAGGAACAATAGAAATGCTTTCTAATAAAAATGCTACAAAAATATTTAAAGCATTTTGCCTGAACCCTATTATTAAACAAATAAAAAATTCTCTTACACAAGAAGTTAGACATGATGAAAGAAAAATTGGTGAGATCAATAGACTAAAAGATTCAATTATTAAAATGAATAATAGTATTCAAACAGAAAAAATAAGTTCACAATCTGCTTACAATTGAATGATAAGAACAATAAATGAAGATAATATTTTTGATGATGAAAGCTCGATGTATTATTTTCTATTAATTTCAAATGAAGTTTACAAATTATTGGAAAAATTTGAACATATATATGTTACAGGATCATCAATTAGAGGGAGAAGCCATTATAGTAATAATACAAAAGCTAAAGGTGGTGGATTTCTAGGTTCTGTTATAACCACCATTATATTAATTGTTTTCTTTAGATGAATTTTCAAATAATTATTCTAATTTATAAATTGTTCAAAATTGTTCAAAATTGTTCAAAAATGATATAATAAAGTAGGGCGAATTGTGAGTCAAAAAACTTTAAACAATATCAAAGAAATAATAAAAGATAGAAAACATGTAAACCCAAAAGAAATAGAGAAAACTTTAAATTTAACTGTTTCTACTTGTAGAAGATATTTAATTAAGTTAGAAGAAACAGGTTTTATTAAAAGAGAATTTGGTGAGATAATTTATGTCCCTGATAATTATTATATAATTGATAAAGATGCTAAGAATGAAATTTTTAAGAATAAATTGGTAAAACAAAAACTTGCAAAAAAAGGCGCTATATTGGCCAAAAGTTATAATGTTATTTTTGTAGATGCAAGTTCTACTAACTACTATTTATTTGATTATTTGGACAAAAATATAATAATTTATACTAACTCATTATTAAATGCTAATTATGCAATTAATAATGGTTTTACAAAAGTTAATATTATTTCTGGGTTAATAAAAATAAATACAATGACTGTAATCCCAACAAGTTCAATAGAACTACAAAGAATAAGATTTCCTATTGCATTCATTGGAGTTAATGCTATTTCTGCTAAAAATGAGTTAATGACAGCTGAGATTAATGAAGGAATATCTAAAAAAATAATATCTGAACAAAGTGATTTTATTGTTGTTTTGGCTGAGAAGGAGAAGTTTAATCATACTAGTGTGTATGATTTTACAAGCACTTCGCATACACTAGTTATTACTGATAAACAAAATTGACCTTTAAATAATAATTTTAATATTTTGACAATAAGTCAAAACTAAGGAGAGTAAAATGAAAATTGAAAATTTTTTTAATGAAAAATTATGCTATTTTGATCTTGAATTCAAAACTAAAGACGATGCGCTTGAATATTTTTCATCAAAATTAGTTGAAGAAGGATTTGGTCAAAATAAAAATAAACTACTTTCTGCAGCACTCAAAAGAGAAGAAGAATTTTCTACCGGTGTAGGAAGCGAGGTTGCCGTACCACACATTAGAATTCCTCAAATGAAAACATCTGTTTTACTATTTGCTAAAGTAAAGCCGATGAACTGGGATTCAATAGATAAACAAGATATTAAATATATATTTTTTATTGCACTTAACGATAAAGATAACGTTCATATTGAAATATTATCAGAGTTAAGTAGAAATCTAATGAACATTGAATTTTTAGATAGGTTGAATTTTGTTTCAACATTTAATGAATTGGTAAATCTTTTTAATAGTTCTCAAATTATTGAAGAACAAATTGATACTTATGTAGGAGATTATGATATTGTAGGAGTTACTGCGTGTCCGACAGGAATAGCACATACATATATGGCTGCTGAACAATTAAGAAAAAAAGCATTGGAACTGGGAATTAGAATAAAGATAGAAACCCAAGGAACAGAAGGTCCAAGAAATATATTAACAGATGAAGAAATAAAAAACTCGAAAGGGGTTTTGTTGGCAATTGATAGAGCTATTGATTTAGATCGTTTTACAAAACATGAAAATGTTATTGAAACAACAACTAGAAAAGTAATTAAAAATCCTGAATCAGAAATTAATAACATTATTTCAAAAAAAGGAAAACAATTAAAAAATTCTATATCTTCAGGAAATAATGGTGAAAATTTAGCGGGATTTAATTTTGATGATTTTGGTAAAAGAACATTTAAGTCATTATTAACTGGAATATCATACATGTTACCTTTTGTTATTTTTGGTGGTATTATGATTGCGATAGCCTTTATTATAGATATACCAAATGCGGGAGATAAAAATTTTGGAACCGTTAATAATGTTGCATATTGGTTTAAAACATTAGGTGGAATATCGTTTAGTATGATGGTTCCAATGTTAGGAGCATATATTGCATATGCACTTGTCGGAAAAGTTGGATTATTACCAGGATTTGTAACTGGATTTATGGCAGCGGGTTCTTTTCTATTTAAAGGTGGGGTTGGTTGATTTGGTACTCCAGCTTCTTCTTCAGGCTTTTTTGGTGCAATAGGTGGAGGAATTTTGTCTGCCGTTTTAATCATTTTAATGATGAAATATATTGTTTCAAAAATGCCTAAAAATCTAAATGGTATTATGCAAATATTAGTGGTTCCATTTTTAGGGACATTAATAATAGTGGGACTATTTTGAATAATAAACATCCCTCTTTTGTATTTAAATTTAGGGTTTAGTATGTTTTTAGATATCTTCCAAGGAAACAATAACTTAGCAATTATATTAGGGTTGGTAGTTGGAATTATGATGGCTAGTGATATGGGCGGACCAATTAATAAAGCTGCTTATGTATTTGCAACTGCAACATTAAATGAATCTGCCGGACAAGGAACATACGTAATGGCATCTGTAATGGCAGCAGGAATGGTTCCGCCATTAGGAATTGCTATCTCAACTACATTCAATAAAAAATTATGAACCAAAGAAGAAAGAGAAGCTGGTTTAGCGAATTGAATTATGGGAATAAGTTTTATAACAGAAGGGGCAATTCCTTTTGCGGCTAAAAATGCAAAGGTTATTATTCCCGCTTCAATGATTGGAGCTTCGATTGCAGGAATGTTATCTGCAGCATTTGGAGTCACATTATCGGCGCCACATGGAGGAATATTTGTTTTCGCATTAGTAAAATCAACATTATTCCATGGAGCTGCGCTTTCAATCGGTTTAGGCATTACATTTTATATTGTAGCAATTATTATTGGATCAATAGCAACAGCAATAATGATATTTTTCCTTGTTAAATTATTTAATAAAGATAATAAAACAAAAAGGAATTCATTGAAGATTAAAGCTTCACCACATATTACTTGAAAAAACAAGAAAAAAAATATTGATAAATTAGATTTTTTTGCCAATAAAATAGCAATTAATGATAAAGTTAAAGTATGTTTTACACAATAACTTTCTCTCCAGCTTTGGATTTACTTATTGAGACAGAAAATCAATTTGATAGAAATGGCTTAACAAGATATGAAGATTCTATATTGCTTCCTGGTGGTAAGGGAATCAATGCTTCAATCGCTCTTAATCGCTTGGGGTTTAAGTCAACAGCAATAACATTTATGAAAGGATCAATGTCTAACTTAATAACTGAGAAGTTAAAAGATGAAGGGGTTGAACTTATATCTATTCCTAGTGAAAATGATATAAGAATAAATATTCAATTTAATAATAATATTAATAACTTTGAAATAAATGGCCCATCTTCAATAATAAGTAATGAGTCAAAAAACACGTTAATGATTTTAATATCAAAAATGAATAAAAATGATGTAGTTTTTATAATGGGTAAATCTAACATGGAATTTGTTGAGGAAATTGTTAAAGAGTTGAGCGAAAAAAATATTAAATTTATTCTAGATATTGATTCTAAAGAAGTTTTAGATTTAATTAAATATAAACCATTTGCAATGAAGCCCAATTCTTTCGAATTGCAAACATTAGTTAATTATAAAATTAAAAATGAAAAAGATGTTCTTAGATCAGGAAGTGAGTTGTTGTCTCTTGGATTGCAAAACTTATTGGTATCTTGCGGTGATCAGGGATCTTTCTTTATAAATAAGGAAATAACGCTTAAAATTGAAACACCAAGATTAAAAGTTATTAATCCAAAAGGAGCAGGAGATAGTATGCTATCTATATTTGTAGCTAATTATATTAAAACTAATAATATTGAAGAATCTTTTATTCTAGGTAACGCAGCTGGAATGGCTACAGTTAATTCAAAATGAATAGGAACTTCTAAGCAAGTACAAAAGTTCAAAAAAGATCTTGAAATAATAAGAATAAAAAAATAAGGTTTTCCCTTATTTTTAGTGATTAAAGTTCATATTTGTTAGGATGTTTTTTCATCATTGTTTCAACAAATTCTTTTTTTGGTAAATGACCATATTTAATCATTAAATCAAAACATTTTTTGTATTCTTCTCAAGCTCAATCAGCATTCTCAAAACCTTGCACTTTTGTAATGTCTTCTCTTTTCCAATTTTTGTATGTTCTAAAAAAAGTTTCAATTTCTAAAAGTCAATTTTGATCTAAATCTTCTAATGAATTAATTCCTTCAAGTCTATAATCATTATTATGAACTGCTATTAATTTTGTATCAGTTTCTCCATCATCTATCATTTTCATTGCACCAACGATTCTCGCTTCAACTTGAACACCCGGAACAAATTTTTCTTGTGAATAAACCAAAACATCTAATTCATCTCCATCTCAATCAAGAGCCGTTTCAATAAAACCATAGTTAGCCGGATAAACAAATCCATCTCTTAAAATTCTATCAACACAAATCTTTTGTGTTTCACGGTTATATTCATATTTTATATTTGATTTTAGAGGAATCTCTATTATTACTTTAATTATTTTTTTATCCATATAATATTATTTTACATCAAAATTAATCAATATTATGTATAATTTTATTTAATTATGTTATCGCAAGAAGTCCAAAATTTTTCACACACAATTAATGGTTATAAAGTGGAAGATATAATTCTATGAACTGCTGGTTTATTTCTTTCTGTTGTTTCAATTATATTTTCTATTCTTTCTTATTATTTTGCTAATAAATCAACAAAGCTTATAACAGAACTTATAGAAAAAACGTGAGTTATTTCAGAAAGTGATAAGTTTTTGTTTATAAATATGAAAACAATTAAACACAATAATAACAACGCTTTAGTACTATTGAACTCAACAGACAATATTACATATGAAGATTATGTTAGTGCATCAATTGGTTCGAGAACGATTCACATAAACAAAGAAACGGTAAATTTTTTAATGAACACAAAATACAAATACATTATTATTGATTATTTGGCTGAAAAAAAAATATGTGATGATATGTTTTTTGAAGCAACTAATTTGGAAAAAATAACTGCTTCTTCCAAAGAAATAATTCCTGATTTTGAAATAGAAAAATTAATTAAATACCACAAAAGAGTAAGTAAGTTTGTGTCGAATATATTGAGAGAATATACAGCATTAACTGTTTAATATAATTTTTTAAAGAATTAAAAAAACACTTTTCAATAAGTGTTTTTGGTATATTTAAATATTTGGTACCCGAAACTGGACTTGAACCAGCACGTCCAATACGGACCAGGGATTTTAAGTCCCCTATGTCTACCATTTCATCACTCGGGCAATTTGAAAATAAACTCTTTTTTATTATACTATAATTTATTTTAAAAACATTAAAAATAAACACACGTAAAAATTGCCAAAATAAAAACACTTTATATAATATAATTTTACATATGAATATAAAGAATTTATTAGTAAATCAAATTAAGCTAAATCAAGCAATTATTGAAAATTCAAATATAAATAATGAAAATCTTATTAAAAAACAAATTCT
This sequence comes from uncultured Mycoplasma sp., assembly GCA_947039385.1. Lineage (GTDB taxonomy): Bacteria > Bacillota_I > Bacilli_A > Mycoplasmatales > Metamycoplasmataceae > UBA710. Next base: position 7,543 of record CAMQYR010000017.1, on the reverse strand, counting down.
TGCACTAATTGTTGAGATTAGTGAACTAGCAAATGAAATCCAACAATTTAAGTATTGAAAAAAATCTGTAAATATTGATAATGAAAAAGCAATGGAAGAATATGCTGATGGTCTCCATTTTTATTTATCTTTTGGAATAAATCTAAATATGGATGAATATATTGAAGCAATAATTTTTTCGGAAGATATAACTACTCAATTTTTAGAAATATACAATTCAATTTTTGTTTTGTCTAAAAATATGGATTTAGAAAATTTTAATTATTCTTTAGGACTTTTCTTTGGACTTGGAAAACTATTAAAATATAGCGATGACAATATTAAAAAAGCGTATTTAAATAAAAATAAAATAAATTTTACAAGAATCAAAGAAAAATATTAATTAAAATTTATTTTAGTTTCTAATATAGTAATCATTAAATCTAATCAAAGTTTGTTGAACATTTTAATAGCTAATCTTGGTCTAACTCTTTTCCATAATATTTCATTTATTTTTTAGTTAATATATTATTATATTATTCTAAATAAACATATTATTTAAATAATATGTTTTCATTTAACCAATTTCCCTTTTCTATATTTTATTTGCTCTAATCATTTATCTAAGAGTATAAAGAAGTTAGCTATTTTGGTTTGTTCTTCAAGGGAAGGGATATGAATAATTGAATGTTTCTAACAATATCTAAAGAGATATTTGGTTGACTGCCTATTTGTTGTATTTTTAAAAAATAAATAATATAAATACTCTAAATTAATATTTTTGTTTGGTTTAATACCTAAATAGATTGTGGTAGTGCAACATCAATTTTATTTATACAAATTTCGCCAATAGTTGCATAAGCAGATAAAAGCAAACTATCTTTTGTAATTAAATATTAACTAGAAATATTTAACACTAATTCAGATATAAATTTTTTTGATGTAATCAAATATTTATTATTCATATCTGGTATGGAAATAAATGCAATATTTCCTGAATAAAAAAGATCATTATCACTTTTTGGAGTTCCTCCAGATCTCATTCAATTAACCATATTTTTTATATGTTTTTCATTTCACATTTCTCTAAAACCACTAAATCTTATATTGGGTATCTCTTTATTCATTTTTTATTTTCCACATTTAAAATTTGATCAATTTTTTTGAATATATTTTGTTTATATTCTAATCCTGGAGTCAATAAATTTATAGAACTTTCTGGATGCATGAAACTTTGAAAAATATATCTTATACTATTCAACATGATTTTATTTTGATTATTTGTTAATTGTTCACGATTAAAAATAAAACTTTCAATTTCTGAAGAGGAATACTATTAATATCAATAAAAGTTACTTCATTATTTAGCCTCTACTAATTGACTAATCATATTTTCAATTTTATTTTCGATCTTTTCAATTTCTTTCTTTATTAACTGTTTTAATATCTATTTCTTCTTCATCAAAAGTGACAATATATCTAGTAATGTTTAAGTTATATTCGTTTTCTTCTATTTCTTTTAAAGATACAATTTTAGAATATTTATCAATTTCTGTTCTATTAATATATGTATCTACTATCTTTTGAATATTAGATTTAGATAATTGATTTTGATTTTTCTTCTTCTCAAATTCTCTAGAAGCTTCAATGAATAAAACATTGTCATTAAATTTATGATTTTTCTAAAAACTAAAATACAAGTAGGAATTGAAGTTCCGAAGAAAATAATTCACAATTAATGAATGTTAGTCTATATATAGCAAATAAATTGAGAACTTTCGTAAATTTAATTAACCCAAACAAAATAGTGTCTTTTAAACAAAATATTAATTTCGAATAATAATCATTGATGAAATTTAATATATTGAAATAATTTGTTTTATTTTTTATATTTTTTTGGTAATTTTATACCGAAACAAAATAATGTCATATAATTAATTTTGTTAGTTTGATGAAAATGTTTGCTACGTTTTTGAATACTATTAATTTAATTTATAAGGATGTATTTATGAATAAAAATAATGATCAAGGTAAACTGGTTGTAATTACTGGAGCTGCCGGCGGAATGGGATTAGAATATATCAAACAATTTTCTGCTGCTGGATATTCATTATTACTGTTAGATACAAAAATTGAATCAATTAAATATTTAGAAAATGAAAAAATATTAATTAACAAAATTGATGTTGGTGATTTTTCTCAAATGGAAAACGCAATTAGAAATGCTGAAAATAAATTGGGAGAAACTGATTTAATTATTAATAATGCGGGTGTTATGATGTTAGGAAATTTAACAAAACAAGATCCTAAAGAATGAAATATTATGATGAACGTAAATGTTTTTGGTGTTTTGAATGGAATGAAAATAGTTTTAAAAAATATGATTAAACGTAATGGAGGAACTATAATTAACATTTCATCGATTGCTGGATTCAAACCATTTCAAAATCATGCTGCTTATTGTGCAACTAAATATGCTGTCCATGGAATGACCGAAGTTATTCGCCAAGAAGTTTCAGGTTCGAATGTTAGAGTTTTGCTTATCTCTCCAGGGGCCGTTGAAACTAAGTTATTAGACAGAACAACTGATCAAGAAATAATCAATAATTACAAAGATTGAAAAACAACAATGGGCGGAAAAGTTGTCAATCCCCAAGAAGTAGTTAGAACTGCTTTATTTATGTATCAAATGCCACAAGAAATATCGATTAGAGAAATAGTTATAGCGACAACTAAACAAGATTTATAAATTGATCTTAATATTCAATTTTTTTAATATTTAAAAAATCAATACGATAAATTAGTGTGTTAATTATTTGCTCATCAGCTGTGTGAAATCTTTTTTTCTCCTAAATATCATAAGAATTGGTTTCTATTTATATAAAACATATTAATCATAAAACGTTTGTTAATTTTAAGGGTTTCATTATTTTTATTTCACTTAATTTTAATTTTCAGACTTTGAGTCGCGTTCTCATAAAGAATATATAGATTCATTTAAATCTAAATTGTTGTAAATAATTTGGTAAAGACATTCAACAATAGGTAAAGATAAATTTTCTTTTATGCGAATATTTTCTACTATTTTTAAAGCATTAATTCCTTCAAGTGTAATAGATGTTGCTAGTGCTTGTTTTTTATTTTTAACAAAATTTCTTCCAAAAGTATAATTTCTTGATAAATCAGACATTGCAGTTAATATTAAATCACCCAATCCAGTTAACCCCATAATTGTTTCAGGTTGTCCCCCTAAGTATTTATTAAAAATTGATAATTCATGAACTCCTCTAGTAATAAAAGCTGCGGTTGTATTAATTTTAAAGCCATATTCTGTTAACATACCTGATGCAATTGCCAAAATGTTTTTATATATCCCACCAGCTTCAGCGCCCTTAACATCAGTTTGTGTATATATTTTAAAATAAGAATTAGCAAATAATTTTTGCACTTCTTGACATAATGTAATTGATTTTGAAACAGAAGCTACAATTGTTAAGCTTTTGGCAACTATTTCATCAGCATAAGAAGGACCAAGAATGCTCACAACGCCACGAATGTTCTCAATATCTTTTGTATTTTTTTCCATACCCGAATGTAATGAATTATTAGAACCATAATAAAAGCCTTTTGAACCACTAATGATTAAAACTTGAGAATTAATATGTTTTTTTATCAATTCAATAATCTCAGGAATAACTATAGAAGGAAGAGCTAAAACAATATAATCTGTCTGATCTAAAGCTTCCTTTAAATTACTTGTTGTTTTTACAGGATGAATATTTAAATTATTCTTAAAATATCGGGTATTTTTACCTACATTTAATTCTGTTAATTCTTGTTCATTGATTCCATAAATAACAATATTTTTTTGTCCTGAATCAAATAAAATATTAGAAAAAGCAGTACCCAAGGCACCAGAACCAATTATTGTTATTTTTTTGTCATTCATAGGACCTCACATCTAATTGTTCACATTATTAATTATAGTTAAAAAATACATTTTTGAAATTTTTAAAATAAAAAAATCAACTACATTAATTAATAACTTATATAGGATATAATTATTTTAAAAGAGGTGTACTTATATGTCAAATGAATTCAAATGAATTGTCACAGATTTAGATGGAACTTTAATTCATCATACAAATAATGACAACATTATTTATAAAGATGTGGTTGAAGAAATTAATAGAATTTCTAAAACAAAAAAATTCACTATAGCCACAGGTAGACATTATAAAGATGTTCTAGCAATTAATGAGAAATTTGGACTTAAAATACCTAAAGATTCATTCATTATAGGCGCTAATGGATGTCAAATATTTTCTGTTAACAACAATGAATTATTAGTAAATCAAACCATAAACAATTTGTATGTTCAAAGTGAAATTCCCAAAATTGTTTCGTATTTAGATAAAACCTACCCACATTCTACATTAATTTTTGGATATGGGGAAAATGAAAATATTTATTTTGTGAAAAACAACTCTAATAAATTTTATAATATGATGCAAAATGTAAAAGATTTTGAAGAAAATGAAGGTTTATTTAAGTATTTAATAAATGATAATATTGCTGAACTTAATAATATAACAAAATTTATTATTTACTTTATAGATGATTTAGATAATCCATTACATATTATTAAAAATTTGCAAAAAATTAGTATTGATTTTGATTATGCAAATACTGGTTCTAAATTTGTAGAAATAATTATTAAAAACATTAATAAAGCTGTTGGCTTAGAGTATATAAATAACAATTTTTATAACATAAATGTGAAAGATATTTTGTTATTTGGAGACTCTGGAAATGATATTGAAATGATGAATTATGCCGGAACATCTATTACAAGAAGCGACGCTAGAAAAGAAATAAAATCAGTTGCAAATATCGTTTACAAAGGTGGACCTTCTAAATTTGTAAAAAATGCACTAATTGATCTAATTAAATAATAAGTAAATTATTTTAAAAATCGTTTGATAATTTTATTAATTCCTCTTTATCAAGCATTTCATCAATTGCAAAGTTGGATTTTTCATGAGTTTTTGTTCCACTAATAATAATAGTATTTATTTTTGTTATTCCCATAAAATTTAGAGTTCCTTCAATGTATTTATCAAATAGAGCAAATGGATATCAACCCATTTCAGCTCCTTGTGCCAATATTAATTGAACCTTAGTATTAGAGTTTAATAGACCTACACTTTGGCCATTACCTTCATATTTATATTTGAATGTTTTATTTGCTTGTAAGACATTATCAAAATACGATTTTAAAGTTGAAGGAATATTAAAATTTGTTAATCCGGCAGAAATTATTATTTTGTCTGCAGACTTTAGTTGATCAATTAGAATATCTGATTCTTTATTTCAAAAAACATCAATATTATCGGCGAACAACAATGTTTGTATTTTTTTATTTTCATTCAAATTTAACAATTCAATTTCATCATTTGGGTTAATAATTTTGTAATTCTCTAAAAATAAATCTACAGCATGACTAGAAACAGATTTGTTTTTTGACAAACTACTTGTTATAACTAATACTTTACTCATATTTCAACTTTCTATCAAATTTAAGGAATAATATTTTGAATAAAACAATTATGCCACAAATTATTTTATTTTAGATATTCATTTGTTTTAAGCGGTTTAGGAATTGGTTGTCTTTTGTGTTCTGTCGCTTGATGTAGCTTTAGAATTCTAGTTGCAACATTAATACTTACTTTTTTTTGATTAACGAAAAGTTCAAAATCACTATATTTAAAACCAAGTTCTTTTTCGTCTTCCTGACTATTTCACATACCTGCAGAAGGCGCTTTCTCAATTATTGATTTTGGTAATTCAAGTAACTCAGCCATTTTATAAACTTCTGATTTATGCAATTGTACTATAGGAAGCAAGTCACATCCACCATCTCCATATTTTGTAAAGTATCCTAAATAATATTCAGCATAATTGTCTGTCCCTAAAACTAAATATGATTTTTCTTGTGCTAAGGCATATAAAGTTGACATTCTTAATCTGGCTTGCAAATTCAATTTAGCAAGATTATTTGATAAACCTAGTTTTTGTTCTAATTCTTGGCATTCTTTTTTCAAATCAACAATAGAATATTCTAATCCTATTTTTTCACATAATTTAACTCCATCAATTTTATCAAACTCTCGATTGGAAATTGGCATCATTATGCCAATTGAGTTATTAGGGAAAGCTTTTTTAGCGATTGCTCCCACAACTGCAGAATCAATTCCTCCACTAATCCCAATTATTACACCTTTAGCACCTGCTTTAGTAACTTCATTCTTCAATCATGAAGTAAGATAATTATAATAATTTAAATAATCCATTTCAACTTCCTTATATTTTGTATTTTTTCAAAATTTCTAATATTTTTTCATCTGCTTCTTTAATGCTCTCTTCAGATTTTTTAAATGATTTTTGAATTTTACCTATTGAATTTTTAATAATTTCATCATTGTTTTCTTGATTATGGACAATATTAAAATATTCGGTTGTTTTATCAATTATCAAATCACCTTGGACAATAACTTTTAAAACATCATTACCAATTTTGGTGAAACTATGTCCTAATAATTGAGGGTGTTTTTCTGGTTTATATCTTTGAATCGTTACCCCATTTGAATGTTTTATAATAAAAATAGAATCCTTAACATTAGATATTGATGTTACAACTGTTGGCTTTACACTAATTAGAGTGTTTATTTTTCCTCCTTTGTGAGCTCTTTGGCAATAAGCTATTACAGAAAAATTAATTTGCTTAATTTTATTCTTATTATTTATCAATAAAATTTGTTCATTATTATTAGAAATAACAAACGCAGTAACAAAATCTTTATCTAATTTTATCAATGTGTTTCCGGCTGGTTTTAAACCAAATATAGGAACTTCATTTTCACTGAATTTCACAGTAAAACTTCTGTCAGTGGTAATAAGAATATCTTCCATTCCATTTGACACTTTCACACCTATTAGTTCATCTCCATTTTTTCTAAAACCAATTGCTTTTATTGGTTTTGAAATTCTAGAAACATTAAAATCAGCAAATAAAACTCTTTTCCCAACACCTTGTTTAGTTACAAAAACAACATATCCTTGGGTTTCAAAATTCACTACATCAATACACCCTATAATTTCTTCACCTGAATCAAATTCAGCAAAATCAGCAATATATTGTCCTGCTTCTTTTCATTTAGAATCAACAATATTATTCACTGGAACCACAATATAATTACCGCGATTTGAAAAAATTAATAATTTATTAATAGTGTTTGATTTATTAAAATGTATTAAATAATCGTCATCTTTCATAAAGAAATTACTTAAATCGTTCGAATCATAAGTTTTAGGAGAAAATTTTTTAATATATCCATCTTTAGAAACAGAAATATACACAGTTTCAGACTTGATTAATTCTGTTTGATTTATAGTAATTTCTAATTCGTTTTCAATTATTTTTGTTTTTCTTGGAATGCCAAATTCTTTTTTTATTTTTTTTAGATCGGAAGAGCGTCGTGTAGGGAAAGAGTGTGCCTCTATG
>CAMQYR010000016.1 GCA_947039385.1 uncultured Mycoplasma sp. | reverse complement strand
AAAAAAATTATTGAGAATTACATAAAATACTATAATGATGAAAGAATTCAAAAGAAATTATTATTAATGTCACCTTCACATTGTTCAAATAATGTAAGATTAAGGTAAATAAAAACAAGAAAGTGTCCCAGATTTATATCCTAGTCTATTTTATGGGGATATAAATTTTTGAATTTATATCATTGATCTTATTCATGCAATCAAATATTAATTGTATTTTCTCCAAATTGTTTTTTCAATTTATAATTATTTTTCATTATAATGTAGTTGTCATTTCATTTTCTTAGTAATTCAATTTTAAGTGAAAAAAAGACTTTTTTATTGGTATTTATTTTGGTAATTTTATATAATATTACCTCAAGGTTCAATCTTTTAAAAGGGAAGTTCACAGGTTTGAGTGTGATATAATTTTAGATATGTTAAAAGACGATGAAATATTTATAGCAACTACAGATACAATAATAGGGATTGGTTCTAAAATAAATAATAATAATTTAGAAAAAATATATGAATTAAAAAAAAGACCAAAGACCAAAAAAATTGTGATTATTATTGGATCAATTGAACAATTAAAAACAATAGAAAACATTAATTCTTCAACTCAAGAATATATTGATAAATATTGACCTGGACCAACAACATTATTAATTAATGGAAATGCATATAGAATGCCGAATAAAAAAGGTTTAATAAATTTTGCAATTCAAGATGGTCCATTTTATTTAACTTCTGCCAATATTTCTGGACAAAAAAATTGTAAATCAATAGAAGAATCTATAAAATTGTTCCCTACAATAAAAAAAATATATAATTTTGGATATGGAAGTGAAGTTGCTTCGGCAATTATTGATGTAAAAAGTGGAAAGAGGTTAAGGTAATGAAATTTATATTAGCAAGTGATCATGGTGGTTATGTATTAAAACAAGAACTTATAAAATATTTAGAATCTCAAAACTTTCAGATTGAAGATTTAGGATGTAATGGGGAAATATCTTCATATGCTGAATATGGCAAAAAGATAGCTAATAAAATTATTGAGGAAAAAGATAATGTGCTGGGTATTGGAATATGCGGAACGGGGATAGGTATTAGTATAGCTGTAAACAGAGTAAAGGGTATTAGAGGGGCTAGAATTGTTTCTATAGAGGATGCAAAATTTGCAAAAATTCACAACAATGCCAATATATTGTTGTTTGGTGGCAGACAGCAAAATATTAATGATGTCATAAAAATGATTAACACATTCTTAGAAAACAATTTTGAAGGTGGACGTCATATTGCAAGAATCCAAGCCTTAGATAAATAACACAACAATGCTTAATGAGAACAAATGTATAAAATTAAAATTATTATTTTATTATGATTTGAAATTTAGGAACTTGAGATTTTTTGTTGCTAGTAACCTTAAAAATTACTTTGCCCTCTCAATTGTAAATTAAACCTGTTTTTATTTTTTTTCCTGTTTCAATAATCATTCAATTAATTAAAGTTTCATTAGATGCAAAATTAATGTTTGTTTCATTGCTTATCTCAGACATTAGCGTGCTTCCCAAAACAATAAGTTTGTTTTTTTCAATTTTATTAACACTTGCTTCTTTATCATGCTCATCATATATTTCACCAACTAATTCTTCAATTACATCTTCTAATGTAATTAAACCAATTATCTTATTATCATTTTGACTCTTTATAACAAAAGCCATTTGAACCCCTTCTGTTCTAAAAACATTAAGAGCATAGTGTAAATTATTATTAATTGTGAAGGTAGGTGCCTTAATAACATAATTATTTATAGAAGTTTCTTGATTCAAATTAAAAATGTCTTTAAGCAATAAAATACCAATATAATGTTGTTTGTTTTTGATGGGTAATCTAGAAAACCCTGTTTTTTGAAATAAATTTTTTGCTTCTTGTAATGTGCTATCTTTTGTTAAAAATGTAACGTTTTTTATATCAATATAATGTTGTTTAATTTTGGTTGAATCAAGATCAAGAGCTCTTGTTGCAAGTGATAATTCTTTATGTTCTAAAACTCCTTCCTTATACCCCATCTTCAAAATTGTTTTCATTTCATCTTCTGTATTTGTAATACCTTCTTCAAAAGAAAACTTAGAAATAAAAAAAGTTATAGGATAAAATAATCATCTAAATGCCTCTAAAATAAAAACTACTTTTTGTAGATAACCTCAAGCAAACCTCTTGGCTAAAATTTTAGGAAACACTTCACCAAAAATAACTAGCAACGGAGTAGCAACCACAATTGGTAGAATAATTATTAAAGGTGAATTTTCAACAAAAATTGATGAAAACAAAGATGTTATGATTGATGATATTGCAATATTTGCTATATTATTTCCCACTAAAATTGTTGAAATTGTTCAACTAAAACTATTTATATGTTTTTTAATTAATTTTGAAGTTTTAGGATTTTCCTTAGCTTTAGTTTCAATTGTTACACGTGATAAAGAAGTGTATGCTGTTTCAGCTGCTGAAAATAGAGCTGATAAAACAAATAAAATGACTAATAATATAGGTAATAAAATTTTAATGGTTATTGACATTATTTTTTACTCAAATCTGTAAACTTACCTTTTGAAAGATTGAATCCTAAAGTAATATTGCCAATCATCCCATTTCTATGCTTGGATATTATAAACTCTGTTGGTTGCAAAGTAGATTCATGTTGTTCTTCTTTATCTTTATTATAATATTCTTCTCTGTAAAGAAAACCAATGATATCTGCGTCTTGTTCAATAGCACCTGATTCTCTTAAATCTGACATCATTGGAGTTTTATCTTCTCTTTGTTCAACTTTACGACTTAATTGTGAAAGAGCAATTATTGGAACTTCTAATTCTCTAGCCAATTGTTTTAGAGTTCTTGAAATTGTTGACACTTCTTGTTGTCTATTATTCGAATTTGTTCCATTAGATAGTGGGATTAATTGAAGATAATCAATAATAATCAAATCTAATTTTCCTTTATTTTTTAATCTTCTAGTTTTTCAAACCATCTCGCTTAATTTTATAGTTGGAGAATCGTCTATAAACAAGTTTATTTTTTCAATTTTTTCCTGAACTAAATATAACCTTTTTCAATCAACATCATCCATTTTAGTTGGATTTTTTAATCTATTACCATTGATGTTTCCTTCAATAGAAATTATTCTTGTTAAAAGTTGTTCTGCCGGCATTTCTAAAGAAAAAAATACAACATTATGCTTTTTAGAAACTGTATTTGCTATATTAAGAGCAAAGGCCGTTTTACCCATAGATGGTCTTGCAGCAATAATAATTAAATCTCCATTTTGCAAACCGGATGTTAATTCATCAATAGAAGAAAAACCTGTTACTAAACCAGTAATTTTTTTATCATTTTGCCTTGCAACAATATCATCAATAATTTTTTTGATTAATTTTTTTGATTCCACAAACTCTTTTATTTGCTTATTTCTCTCAATTTCAAAAATGTTTGATTGAAATTCTTCAACCAATTGTTCATAATTTGGTGAGTTAGAATCAAGCTTTTCCAAAATTTCTTTAGATACTTGTTCTATTTGTCTTAACCCTGATTTTTCAGATAATGCTTCAAAATAAGATGTAAGATTTGATTCATAACCAGAAACTTCAATAAGATGTTGAATATATTCACCATTATCAACTTTTTCAAAAAGTTTTTTCTCTTTTAAGTAATTTATTAAATTTGCACTTTCGATTTTTAAATTTTTTTCTACAAGAAAATTTAATGCTTGAAAAATAATTTTATTTTTAAAAAAATAAAAATCATCTGTATTTAAATAAGCTACCATTTTCACTACCACAGAGTTATTTTGAATAGCTAATCCTAAAAGGGCTTCTTCTATTTCTAAAGAACTATGATTATTTTTTGTCTTATTCAACTTTATTCACCAAAACTTTAATATTTGCTTCAATTTTATCAAATAATTTTGCTTTTATATTAGTAATTCCTAAAGATTCTATTTGAATATGTGGAATTGCATGTTTATTTAATTCAAATCCTAGTTCTTTGAGTTTTTGATTTATTTTCTTTGTTGTTATTGACCCATGGACAATTAAATTTGTAGTTTTTAGTTCAAATATTAATGTTATTTTTTCCAACTCTTTTTTTAGAGAAGTAGCTTCAATAACATTTTCTTTAAATTTTTCTTCATTATTTTTTATTCTTTTTTCTAAATTTAATTGAGAAGATTTGTTGATCGGTTCTGCAAATCCGTTTTTAATTAAAAAATTTGTTCCATAACCAGAAGAGACATCTACAATATCATTGATATTCCCTTCTTTACATTTTTTAATAATTATAACTCTCATTTTAACTCCTTATCTTTTATTAACATTAATTTTTTATACTAATAATTGCTTGAATAATATTGTCTACGAACACTTCGATTGTTTCCTTGGATTTATAATCAGATATGGCGGCGGCGGCAGAAAAGTGCCCACCACCACCAACTTCTTCGACAATTATCTGAACGTTTGTGTCTACTCCACGTGCTGATAATTTAAATGAATCATTTTCAATTTTTGAACTTTTAGGCTGTTTTGCAATAACAAAAGCAGCTTTTCTTCCATCAATTCGAAGAATTTCATCAGCAGCCATAGAAACAACATCAATTGGAACCACTTCATTATATGAAGTTAATCAATATCCCGGTTTTATTTCTCTCAAATTAGTTAATATTTTTGTTATTAAATTATGAGTTTCACTTGATATTTTTAAAATTGAAATTGATTCTGATGATTTTGCACCTCACTCTTCTAAAAGAGATGCAGCAAAAAATGTTTTAGAACTTGTTGATTTTTGAAATTGATTTGAATCCATATAAATTCCATTCATTAACATTTGTATTGTGTTTGCTGAAAGCACCGATTTTAATTGATTAAATACTATTAATTCTGTAATTATTTCACATGTTGATGAAGCTGATGAATCAATAAAGATATTGAAACCAACAAGCGATTCTTCCAACTTAGATATCCTATGATGATCAAAAATAAAAACATTGTTTGGGTTTGATTTTAAAAAAACTTTAGAATTCTCAACTCTTGAAGAATCAGAACAATCCAATACAACAACTAATGTGTTTTTATTGGTTAAGGTGTTAGCTTTAGATGGAGAAATAAAAATTTTAGACTCATTTTCAATATATTTAGTAATTGATTTTTTAGAAGTATTATCAAATGTTTGATTTTGAATATAAACATCTTTATCAAAATGTTTAGAAATTTCATATATAGCCATTGATGAACCTATAGCATCAAGATCAGCATCTTTGTGACCATAAATAATAACATTTTTAAAAGTTGAATCCAATAACTTTTCTTTAAAATTTTGAGAAACATTTTTTATTTTTGTTCTACTTTCATTAAATGATATTTCAGATTTTGATCCATAATATTTAGGTTTTTCTTTTTCTGAAATAATAGTTATTTGGTCACCACCACGAGATTGAGATCTTCTAATTCCATCTTTAGCCATTTCATTTAGTTTTCCAAATTTATTAGAGCCAACTCCAAAACCTATTGAAACAGAAATTCTAACACTCTTTAAAGAATTAGAATTTTTTAAAGAATCGAATTCATAAAAATTTGTTGCAACCATTTTGTCTAAACTTAATTTATTAGTAATTAATAAAAATTTTCCATTAACATATTGACGAAAAGAAAAATTATATTTTTTTGAAATAATCTCTAATAAATTAATTACTGTGGATTGTATTGTAAAAATTTCTTCTTCAGACAAAATTGATTGAAATTGTTGGAAATTATCAATATCTAATTCTCCAATTATCGCTTGTTCTAATTCATAATATTTAATAGCAATTTGTTCTTGCGTTATATCCTTAAAAGTAACCATCAATTGTTTGGGAAAATATTTTACTTTGTAAAATAAATTATTTCTAGAAATTATAGTTTCATAATCTTCCATTGTAGTAGCAAAATTTAAAGATGGTAATATTTCTGTGATTTGCTTATTTATTATTTTTTTATTAAATCTTGCTGAAACAAAATCAGAAATTCAAATTATTTTTCCAGTTGGAGAAATAACAATATTTCCAATTCCTAAATTTGAAATATTGTTTTCAAAATAGAAGTTTATAGATTTTTTGATATTAATAGCTTCTTCTTTGCTTATCTTGTGATCTAAAAATATAAAAATTAATGATACTGAAACAAACAAAACCAAAAATGACATTATGACTAATTTAATCGATATTGATATTTTATTTTGATGTGATAAAGAAATTCAAAGAATAATTGAAAGCATTAATACAATTAATATAGAAAGCAATATTATTCAAATAAATCTTATGTATTTTTTCATATTTTGTAATAATTAGTAAAATTATTTTCTTACTCTTTCAGATATAAAGGGGATTAAAGCCATAATTCTTGCTCTCTTAATGCTTGTAGATAATAATCTTTGATGTCTAGCACAAGTGCCAGTAACTCTTGATGGTAAAATTTTACCATGCGAATTTATAAATCTACCAATCATTGCTATATCTTTAAAATCTATATACTCTATTTTTTCTAAGCAAAAAAAACAAGGTTTTTTCTTAAATATTTTTTTTGCTGGTTTTTTATTAAAATTTTTCATAATTTACTCCTTTTTATAAATCTAATTCTCAAACATCATTATCATCTTTTTCTTCATCTGAAAATGTTGCTTGTGATGTTTGATCTTTTGGTTTTGTATCAAATATTTCTGTACTATAATCATCTTTAGGTCTATCACCCAATCTTGCTAAAATAACACTTCTAGGTTCTAAATGTTTCACTGCTGTTGGAATAACAGAAAAAGAATTTACAATTTCGCCTTTGTCATTTTTATAATTGGATGTTTGAATAGAACCTTCTACAGATAATAAGTCACCCTTATTAACATATTTTTTGAAATACTCTGCCGTATTACCAAATATTGTTAATGGAACGAAATCAGTTATTTCTTTAGAGTATTCTCTATTTATTGCTATTGAAGCTCTTGCATATGTTTTTAAGTTTTTGGACTCAAACATTGTTGGAGTTGATGATATTCTTCCAACCAACATAACTTTATTCATCTTAAAGTACTTCCGATATATCTTTTGGTTTCTTTATATATGTTCTTTTGGGTCTTTCAGAATTTGGTTCATCAATTACTTCTCCGCCTCTTTTAACAAAAGGTTTTTTGATAAAAGGTTTTTTGATTTTTTTAGGGTTAGCTTTTCTATTCAATCCTTTTTCGGTATCTAAATTTATAACCATTTGCCTTCATATAACTTTTGTTATATTACATTTTCTAGTAAATTCTATAATTTCTTCACCTATTGCTGAAACATTAATTAAAATGTAAACTGCATTTTTTGATTTATTGATTTTATAAGCTAATTCTGTATTTTCTAATTTTTCAACTTTCAAATCTTTTGATTTGAAAGTTGAACCACAAATTTCTTGTGCTATCTGAGTATCTGAATTAGGGTCTAAAATCAACATAATTTCATATTTTGACATGTTGACCTCCTTATGGTCTATAATCTTGGACTATTGCATTAGTCAAGGAGTTTAAATATACTCATTAAATATTATAATATAAAATTGATTTAAATTCATTATATTTTAGGAATAGAATAAATAAATTCTCTAAGTTTATCAATATTTTTGCGTTTTGAGGCAGAACATAAAAATATATTACTTGAAGGAAATGAAGCAATAATCGGGTTCTTAAGTAATTTTGCTCTTTCAGATTGAGTTGTGCAATCAATTTTAGTCCCAACTAAAATTATTTTTTGACTAATTCTTAAATTAGATAAATAATAAAAAAAATTAATATCCTCATCCAGTAATCCATGTCTAGTATCAAATAATAAAAAAATATAATGAATATTTGAATATTTGAAATATTCGTCAAGCATTTCGTGCATTTTTTCTTTTTTAATTTTTGAAATTTTAGCAAAACCATATCCAGGCAAGTCAACAACCATAATGCCTTTTTCAGTATCAAAATAATTTATTAATTGTGTTCGACCAGGAGTTTTTGAAATTTTAGCTAATTTATTATTATTTGATAAAGCATTTATCAAAGATGATTTTCCCACATTGCTTCGCCCTATAAAGCAAACTTCTGCAAAGTTATGCTCTAACCAATTTTCCTTTGCAGAAGATGATTTTATAAAATTTCACATATTATAATAATACCTCTTTAATTAATCTTTCTCTATAATATATTTTTTATGTCTAATTATAGTGGATGTTACATCTTTATATTTATAGCTAGGAAATAAAAGAATTGTTTCTAAATTATTATTGATAAAATTATTAGCATTTGCTAAATTTAATTCATATTCAAAATCTATTTTAGTCCTAGAACTCCTAATTATAAATTTAGCATCTAATTCACGAGCTAAGACTGCTGTCATTTTATTTTTATTGACTAAAACAATTATTTTTTTATTACGTTTAAAATAATTTTCTATAATTACTTTATTTTCAAAGAAATTATTAGTTTGATTTTTATCAGGGTTTATAGTAACTACAATATAAATTAAATCAAATAATTTAAGAGATTTATTAATTATAGAAATGTGACCTTTGTGTAATGGATTAAATGAACCGGGATAAATAGCTATTTTTTTCATAACACCAAGAAATCTACGTAATTTTTATGTATGCTATATTTTAAATTAAAAACCCAAATATTGATACACCAATCAAAGCAACACTTACAACCATTATTATAAACAAAATTGTAGTTAATACTTTTTTAGAAGATAATTTAGAGGTTTTTCTAATACCCACCACTGAAATAGAAGAAACAACAATCATTCCCACTGCTATTAAACCAATTATTATTGGTCATACAATTGCCATATCAACTAGAAAATTAGAATTAAATAAAGCTTCTTGCTCTTTGATTACTTTATCTAAAATTAATGGCTCAGTTTTTATTTCATTTGATAAACGCTTTGCTTGATCCGTGTCTGAAGAAAAGGCATCAACATATTCAACTATACTTTTCATAATTTGAACACGAGATCAAGTGAATATAACTTCAGGAGAAACAATTCCTGAATTTAATATTTTAGTTATTTTCTCTTGGTCTTTTTGTATAGACACAACACCTTTAGGAGTGTTGTTAAATCTATAAAATAGTGAATTATAAATATTGGCTGAAGTTACCAAAGAATTAAATAAATTATATTCATATGGATGTTGTAAAATAATAACTTCCTGTTTGTTTTCAAAACGATTAAATATATTAGTTACAACATCTTCCATATTTTTTTCGCCTCATTTTAGTTTAAGTGTTTCTCCAGTAATTAAAGATTTCGCAGTTATATCATATATTCCAAAATTAAATGTTGATAATAATCTATCATATATTTTTATTGAAGAATCAATAGATTGTGTAGTAGTAGATGTAAAATGGGATAATTGGTATTTATCGCTTTCATTATTATTAAATAATTTTAAAGTGGAATTATTTCCACCTGATGTTGAAATTGCTGAAAATATTGAAGTACCAAAATATAAATCTTT
Organism: uncultured Mycoplasma sp.; assembly: GCA_947039385.1. GTDB lineage: Bacteria > Bacillota_I > Bacilli_A > Mycoplasmatales > Metamycoplasmataceae > UBA710. The sequence continues at coordinate 6,809 of CAMQYR010000016.1, read as the reverse complement.
TTGGCCAAAGTATAACAATTCAAACAACGATGCCATCATTTCAGAACCTTTAACCTTCTTATTAGGCTTAAATACATTTTTATTTGTAATTTTAAATAAACTATCTTCACTATTAAATTCTAAAAAATTAGCACTACTATTAAATAATTTTCCAGTTATTGAAGAATCTAAATATTTTTTAATTTCACCATAATAAAATGTATTTATATTATTATCAAGTACTGTTGATTTCATTTCAGCAAATTTAATATTGATTAATCTTGCAAGTTGCTTTCCAATTTGAAAATCTTTGTCTGTTGGATTTTTATTGATTATGCTTGCAACTTTTTTTATAATTTCATCACTTACAGAACCATTATTATTAATTAATAATTGTTCTTTAATAATTGTTGAAGCGTTATTTGTCGGATATGAAAAAATATTAGGAGGCATTTTATAACCCACAATTAATTGAGAAAGAATTTTCTGATATTTATCATATTCATCAACTAAAGCGTTATATAATTCATGCCCTGTATAATTATAACTTTGAGATTCTCATGTTATATTTTTATATTTATTACCATCTTTGGAAGAATTAATTTTATTATAAACTTCTAATCCTAATGGTTTAGAACTAGCAGCACCTTCTTGTTTAGCTCATTTCTCATATATCGTAGCTAATTCAGAAATCACCTTAGTATCTTGATTTTTTCATTGACTTGACTTTGCTTCTGAAAATGTGGATGTGGATGATTCAATAAAATTATTTGGTTTCTCAGGAAAAATTTTCTGTGTTAAGTCATTCAACCTAATTCCCATTTGATTATTAGCAATATCAATAGGACTTCCTATAATTGAAAAAGCATTAATAAAATCATTAAATAAAATTTGTTGCTTAAATATGTTTGGAATAGGATTGGAATTATTAAAAGTTTTTTCAACTACTGAAGCCACCGAGGCAATATATTCTGCTGTAGTAGTAGAAGTATAATTATTTTTAATTATTGCATTAATCACATTGTCAGATAACTCAATTTTTGTTGTATCTAATGATATTTGATCCCCTTTATCATCAATACCTAATTTTAAAAATTGTTTAAAATTTGTAGATTCTTCATTATTAACAAAAGCCGGAATTCCCTTATAAATATGTGAACCATCTTTATTTTTTATTTTATAAAATAAATTTAAAGCAAAATTTGTATCACTACCTAAATAATATTCAAATTTAGAATTAATTTCCTTATTTACAGATGGTGATGCATCAGCAACATTTGAAGGTGATTGTTTTAGTGTACTAGAAAAAAATTGGATATCAGATACAACTGTTTTTTTGTTTTTTTCATCAAAAAGAGGGTGTGTATCATCAATTTGTGAATCTATAATTCCAAAATTATTTAATACTGTATGACCTTGATCAACAACAACATTATTAAGAAATTCTCCATTATCTTTTAATCTTGCAAAGATAGAAATTTTACCTGATGCGGAGTCTTCTGATAAAACAAAATTTGGAAAAACACTCGGAAATTCTTTATTAACAGGCGATATAGTAATACTAGAACTTGGTAATTGTCATCTTCCAAAGATTTCTAATTCTTTCAAATTACTTTCTAAATTTGGTTTATTATTTAAATTTCTTATAATCAAACTACCTCTTGATAATAATCCCCCTAGTGAAGAAGCATAATTAAAATCTATTTTAATTGTTGAAGTAATATTTTTTTTATCAAATTCAGCAATTTTTATAACCGTTTTATATGTATTTGTTAATGGAGGTATTGGACTAATAAACTTGCCATTATCCTTAGAAAGATCAACAAAATTAACTGACAAATTTGATAGAGTTTTAATTTTGTAATTACTACTATCTCCTGACACAAAACCTGATAATTTTCTTAAATTTAATTCTAAATCTTGTGGTTTGCCAACAATTTCATCAAAAGTTTTATATTCTAACCCTGCTTTAATTGAATTTCAAATTTTTTCACCCTCTCCATTTGGAGCATTAATTAAAGATTGTTTAACGATTAAATTTCTTTTTGATTTCACTAAATTATCAACTATAGTCTTTATTGCTTGGTAAGAGGGTGTTGAAGAAAAAGGGTTAATTTCTTTCGCTTTTAAATTTTGTTGTATTGTTTCTCATTGTTTTATGGCAGTTAAATCAAATGGAGCATTAAAATTAGTTTCATTTGTTGCATTTAAAAAACTAAAATTAGAAAATATATATTTAGGATTTGTTAATCCTTGAGTATTTACTTCATTTAAACTTTTATTAATTGGAGCATTTGTTATATTTGCTAATTGTTGTGTTTTGGCAAAACCAAAAGACAAAAATGCTGTTGTTCCAAGAAGAGTTGAAACTCCCAAAGATTTTAAAATCAATCCTACTTTTTTGCTTTGTTTAAATCTATTCATATCTCTATTTTCCTTTTTTAACATTATTTTCGTTAATATCATTTAATTTTTCAATTTCAATTTTATCAATTTTTGAATAGCTTATAACTTTCACACCCAATTTTAATGTTGAAGCAATTGTAACAGGCAACATTAAAAGAACAACCATTTCTCATGAATCAAAAATATTACTTCCAGCTTTAGGCGAAAAAGTTGATTGAAATAAAACCATACCAATAACAGCTAATGCTGATAATATATTTATAATTGTAGGAACTGTGTTTTTAATGTTAGGAAAATTAACACCCAATAAAATTGTTGAGATATTAATAATAAATATTGCTATGAAACAAGAAGATAAACTCATAAAGGCTTGTATATTAGTTCCTTTAACAGGAATCGCTACTAAAACAATGGTTTTAACTAATAATATTCAAGTAATAGCATCCATCAAAATTGAATGATCTATTGTTGATAATCTTGTTGATTTTAACTTATCCTTTTTATTTTTTTCTAACACTATAACCAATAAATAAGTAAATAATAATATAAAATCTATAATCATAGAAATTAATGATGCCACCTTTACATTACCACCAGATCATTCAGATCATATTGGCAATGCTTTAAAAATTCCTAAAGCCACCAAAGTTATTGAAGAAGTTAAAACCATTAAAAAAGAAATGTTTCTAAAAATATCTATTTTTTGTAATTCTTGCTCCGTTTTGTCAGATAATAGTAATTCTTTAAATGATTTTACATAAGAATAAGCAAATGCAATATATAAAATTCCTACAATAACTATTAATAATTCAATTCATAATAAAATTGACTTTATGTTTGATTGAGGATTAGCTGCAGCCCAAGAAATCATAGCTATTATCGGAAAAATTAAAATTGCAATTAAAGATAATTTTACTTTAACCCAAACTGTCGGAAAAGTTCCTTTTAATCTAAATGTATTGATTAATAGTCCTATTGTTCCAATAACACTTCAAATAACGATTCCAAGACCAAAAACTAAAGAGCGTTTTTCAAGAATGTCAGGATTTATACTTGAACTTGTTGAATTTATATTATATGCAAAAACTGGAAGCGACAAAACAACAACAATTACCAATAACATAAAAGCGTTAATAAAGTGCGTTATATAATAATTATAAACAAATAATTTTTTCATTGTACCTTTGTAAATTCAAGAAATTAAAGCTATTGAAAATAAAACAGCAAATAACCCTATAAATACAGAAATTAATTCAATAGATAAAATATTTCTGTTTGTTATGTCTGCTCGTGAAAAAATCATAGAAGAAACCAAAAGCGCAACAAAAAGTGAATATAATAAATAATAAGTTGCCTTTAAATATCTATCTCATCTTATTTTTTTTGTTAGTATATCTTTATTTTTCTTTATAAAACCTTTGTCGCTTTCTAAATTTAAAGATTGTGTTGGTTCATGTATCATAAATTCTCCAATATTTTTTATAATATTATACCATTAATAATGTTTTTTTCTAAAAAAACAACTTGTGTTATAAATATTTTTTTAATTTCATCCACTCGAAATTAATGGGAAATAAGTTAATGTTGCCGATGGCACTTGTTTGTCTTTTATCCTCACTTCAATACGAATAGCATTTCCCCCATTATATAATTCTTTAGAAGCAGAAATAACTTCATAAATATAATTAGGTTTTGAATTTAAAAATTCAATGTATTTTTGAGGGTTGTTGATTATTTCATCAATTGATATAAGTGATGCATGACTATTTAAAGTAGGTATGACGTAAAAAAGTTTGTCTTTTAATGAGTTGATATTGATGTTATTTTGTTGAACAGACAATAACGAAAACAATTTATATGAATATTTTTTGGTAATTGGTGATCTTTTGTTAGATATTTGTACTTCAATTTCTAGTGATTTTTGCTCTAATAAATCATTTTGAGGAATTTCAATGCTTTCAATATTATAATTAAATTTTTGGAAAGCTAATTTGTTTTCATTCACATTACCTGACAAATCAAATTTTAAATATTTATTTCAATTCCTTTCATCATTGAAAGAATCAATAATTTCTTGCGCAGTAGGAATTGAACTTGAATTAATAATCAGAGAAAATTCAGGAGCATTTTCAACCATTAATGATGAATTTGAAGAAGAAAAATCTTTCATAAGCATAACGCCCTTGGTAAATTGACCACTAATTGCTGTTTCTTCATTTGGATTAACAGAAAACAATATTATTGTTTTATTATTGTTTATATTTTGTTCTATAATACTTGAAATTAAATTGTATTCCAAACCTGTTAACTTCTCATAATTTACTTTAAAATTGTTTTTTTCACTTGGATTTGCAAATGATTTTAAGTCTAATACATTTACAACTTTTACAAAAGAACCATTGTCTTTATTAATAAAAAAATCGCTATCTTTTTGTTTTCTAAAATTGGTTGATTCCAAATCAATGTCTTTTGGTGTGACCATTTCATTTTCATTATTATTTTTGTGATTAAGCAACGTTATATCTTTTTTGAATGTTGGAAAATTATTAATTGTTTGGTTTACAACAAATTCGTCAGATTTTTGTTGTTCAACAAACTCACCTTTAACATCAATACTATATGTATGATTTATATAATTTTTATCTTTAACATTTGTTTTAATAACTAATGTTAAAGTGTTTGGTTTATTTTTAGATTTGTTTTTCTCAACTATTTCATAATTTATTCTATTGTTATAACCTTCAACAGATGAATTGAAGGTAAAATCTGTTGGTTTAGAAAAATCAATAACATGTTGGACTGAGTAACTAAACATTTCTTCGTTTACTTTAGGAGAAATTTTTTGTGAATTAATTAACATTTTTTCCGCTGTTGGACTCTTGCTGACAAGCGCTCAACCAGATGCGCTAGCGCCGGCGATAATAGCAATAGTTCCAAATCCACCTACAATAAACATTTTTTTCATATTTTTCTCTTTTCATATTGAATATTAAATAAAATTATATACTTTTTAAAATGATTCTAATAAAATTATATCTTTATTTCTTATCCATTATACTAATTCCAGAATTTGGATTATTATAAATAATATTCCCCATTGTATCACTAATAGGTTCGAATTTGCTTGAAAATGAATTTTCATTTATAATTGAAATACCAGATAAATCAACTTTTATTGTAATATTTGATGTTCTTAATCCTTGAAATATGTTCGTGGGCAAAACGAGAATGCTAGGATCAAATGTTATTTTATTTATTTTAATTCCATTTATTTTATCTCAATAAGAATGATAATAACTACTTGAGATTTTTTTGAAATGCAATATTCCTGTAGTTGGATTATATGAATAGTCGTCGTCGTCATTAGGCGCCCTAGTAATGTTTGTTCAATCACTAAATGCAGAATTACTAACGCTTGTTATATATGAAGGAATATTAACTTTTAAATTTGGATTATCAGAAAAAGTAAAATCAGGAATTTCTGTAATCTTATTGATTCCATAAAAATTGATTTTTTTGATTTGATTTCCATAAAATGCATAAGCTCCAATTGATGAAATATTATTTAAATTTAGTGTTCCACTTATTTTAGAATTTCAAAAAGCAAATTTTCCAATTGATGAAATTGATGATTTTTTACCATCTAAGCCTTCAACATTAACGTCATGTATTGTAATATCTTGAAAATAATTGTTTGGAATTGCTACAGTATCTACAATTATTAAATGATTAATTACCATGCCTCCTGAAAAATTATCAGAAAATGTTTGTTTTTCTGTTAAATTTGTGTTTGTTAAATATAGATTATTAATATTTATCTTGTTTTTTTCATCCTTACAATGATTTAATAAATTTCATGCCAACTCATCTATAATATTATTGTTAGTATTAGTAATCTTTCTAAAATCTATATCTCAATCTTGTTTATTTTTTACTATCAAACCACCTAATAAATTCAGTTCAATGCTTGTAGTTGTTACTTTACTGTCAAAAGAATTTCACTTTGTTTTTGTAGATCTGTCAATGTTAACAAATTTAAGTGAATTATTCAAGAAGGCGCTGTCACCAATTGATTTAACTGAACTAGGAATGGTTAGATTAGTAATTTGGTTGTTTGAAAAGGCATTGTTTCCAATTGTCTCTAATATTGAATTAAGTCCAAAATCTAAGGAAATAAGTTTACTGTTTGAAAAGGCGTTGTCACCAATTGATTTAACTGAACTAGGAATGATTAGATTAGTAATTTGGTTGTTTGAAAAAGATCTGTCTCCAATTATCTCTAATATTGAAATAGGTCCAAAATCTAAGGAAATAAGTTTGTTGTCTGAAAAGGCGTTGTCACCAATTGATTTAACCGAACTAGGAATGGTTAGATTAGTAATTTGGTTGTTTGAAAAAGATCTGTCTCCAATTATCTCTAATAT
>CAMQYR010000015.1 GCA_947039385.1 uncultured Mycoplasma sp. | reverse complement strand
AAATGATAATTGTCAGATGTTATGCAAAAGATGTAATGGTTCAAAAAGTGACAAATAATAGAGACGACTAATAATAAATATAGAATTAAATTCTATATTTTTTTTAACTTTCTTTTCCTCTAAATTGACTAATAGAGCGTTATTATTTAATTTTATTTTGTCTAAATTATAATATAAATTCAAATTTAGACAAAATAAAATTTTATATATAAAGTTACCAAATTAATTACCAATTTTAAAAATTTGTTATGTGTTTCTGATTAATCCCTTAATTACTATAAAATTTAATAAATGAGAAATTACAAAATAAATTACCTTATTTTCTTTGAGCGCTTTCTCACTACAATAGTTAAAATCACAATTCCCCCAATAGCTAATATAGAAATTAACACAGAAGTTCAAATAATTGTTACATTAACTTTATCAACCTCTTCTTGATCTCAATCAGGTTCATAAGGTTTTTCTGGATTAGAAGAATTAGAAATATTAAAATAGAATGATTAATAAATAAATTTCCTTTTTGTCAAGTACTAGTATTGGTTAATTCATCATATTTTAATATAGATGTTGCATCTCTTATTTCTAAAGTTTTTGTAATTATTCATTCTGGCGGATTAGCTTTAACAAAGCTTCTCAAAAATTCGTCAGAGTCTCATTCAAGTCAATAAGTTTGTTCGCCTTCTTTTTCAATTGTAATTCCGATTTTTATTTGATTTTGTTGCAAGTTAAAACTATCAAAAATAGTTTTCTGAATTATTTCTTTTAATTTATTGAAAATTTCACTCTTTGTTTGCATCATGCCTAAATCTTGATTCGGAATAGATATATTTGACAAATCAAATGGGAAAGATTTATTAGATGTATTTTTCAAGTTTATTTTTATCTCTCCAATTAATCAATCTACTTTGGATGTAATTAATAAATTAATAGGTGCTATTCAATTTTAGGTGGTAGATTAATTTTAATGCGAAAACTAATAAAGTACTTTATTCAAAATCATATTTAAATCACTTTATTTTCCCTTAATGTTTTCTAAAACAATTAGACGATTCATCAAATGAATTATTGTTGCCTTTTAACTATCACAAAGTATTTGATATGAATCTAATATGGTTTGATGATAAAAGTGGTCTTATGTACTTTAATAAGGACTTTGAAGAAGATTTGGCTAAGTTAGGTATTTATCCAACTAGAATAAAATCAGGCATTATGAAAGATAATAGAATCATCAAGTATCTTTGAATTAGAAATCAGTATCGTAAAAATAAGTTAAATGATATCTGAACTTTGTTTCAAAAGGATATTGTTAATTTATTGAATTATCAATATTTGTAAATAATCATAATTATGAATGTAAAAAAGAACTAACCAAAGTTCTTTTTCCTGTTGTTTGAAACTATATCAGTTTGTTTAAGGCTTCGTGATCTATCTCTTTTTGTATTGTTGGTGTAGCTAATATTAAATCAAGTTTTTTATCAATAATTTCAAATTTCTGGTATTTGTTTTTTTGGTTCGATCATTATATATTTTTCCTTTCATAATGCTTAACTCTTTTTTTAATTAATTTTATTAAATTTTCATATTCTAATTTTAATTTATCAGTTTTATAAACTAAATTAAAAATTGAATTAATCTTTAAAATCATTTCTTGGTTAAAATTAATTTTTTTAATTCATTAAACTGACGATGATGATGACCTTACTACAAATAACTCTGACACCTGAGTTATTTAATTATTATAAAATATTACTATTTATTAAAGATTATAATTCTATTTTATTCTTTGTAGATCGGTCTTGAATAATCATTATTATTATAAATGAAAATGAAATTAATGTTCCATCATTTATTTCATCAATTAAAATTGTTTGGTGAGAACTTGTTTCATCAATTAAAATATCATTCATTTGCAAAAACATATTCTTATGAACAATCTTTTCACTAATAACTTTATTTGTTACTTCTAAATTTTTAAAATATGTTGATGTACCAATGCTATTTTGACTTAATATGCTTTTCAATATTATTCCTAAATTAGATAGCTTAAAAAACTTCAAATGAATTAAATAACACATTTTCCTCTTTATTTATTGTGCTATAAATAGAAATAGATTATTTATCTAAATCTGTCATAATGAAGCCCTTTCAAAAATATCACGATTAAATGGATCATTAAAGTATTGTTCATTTAGTGAAATATTCATACAGCATAAATATCTAAAATTGTTTTTGGGAGTTTTCAATTTCTTATCAATATTTGTTGAAGACAATAGTCCAACACTTAATGTTGTTGCAATACTAACTAATGATAATGAACTCAATAAAACAACATAAATTTATTTCCTTTTTGTTATTTGTAAATCTTAGTTTATGTTTTTAATTATAATATAATTATTAATAGTAATATAGAGGTTTATTTTCCCCACCAAATTGACTAACATAGTGATGTTTATTAAAGTTTTTTAAATCCTACACTATTCATAATATTTTGTAAATTTATTTCTGCAATTTTATTAGCTTTGATTGCACCTTTTTTTGCAATCAGTGATAAATCATCTATATAAATTTTATATTTTTCTTGAATTAGTTGTAAAAATTCAGCAACTTCTCTTCCAACAGATTCTTTGAATTCTTTATAATTTGAATTCTTAAAGATTACTTCAACATCTTTTATGGACATATTTTTAAGAGACGCATAAATAACTAAAAGGTTTTTTATTCCTGGTTTGTCATCAGAATAATAAACTTTATTTTCACTGTCCGTAACAGCTTTTTGTATTTTATCATAAGCATTTTTTGGACTATCTAAAAGAAATATTGAAGCATTTTTATCAATATCTGATTTTGACATTTTTGATTCAGGATTCTTTAAAGACATTATCTTAGAACCTATTTCGGCAAATAATGGTTTTGGTTCATTGAAATTTAATTTATATTTTTTATTCAATCTATTTGCCAAAATTTTTGTTAATTCTAGATGTTGTTTTTGATCAGCGCCCACTGGAACTAATTCAGGATTATATAACAATATATCGGCGGCCATTAATGTTGGATATATAAATAGTCCTGTTGGAATGTTTTCGGTTCCATTACTTTTTTTTGATTTTAAAGATTTGTCTTTAAATTGGGTCATTCTAGATAATTCACCCATACTTGTATTCATCATAGTAATTCAATTTAATGTTGTATGTGCCGCAACATCAGATTGGAAGAAAATTGTTGTTTTCTTCCAATCTAATCCACAAGCTAAATAAAGAGCAAAAATATCTTTTCTATTTTTATCTAAATCTCCTGGAGAAATATCAGAAGTTAATGCATGGAGGTCAGCAACAAAAATAAACATTTCATAATCATTTTGATATTTAATAAAATTTTTTATTGCTCCCAAATAATTACCTATTGTTAAGGAACCGGTTGCAGCAATTCCGCTTACTATTTTTTTTTTCATATTTAAATCAATTATATAATATTATTTATTTATAGTATAAATATAGCAAAGGAAATAATCTATGACGCTACATGAAAAAATTCAATATTGATTTTTAATAATAATTACTTTTGGTTTAATTTTTTTATATTGAAAAACTAAAAAGAACAAAGTTAAAAACGAACTGTCAACTAAAAGTAAAATTTCTATAAATATTAATAAAATAATATTATTGCTTGGAGATGTAAATAATATTAAAAAGATTGAATCTAGCAATACAAAAATTAAGATTTATTTTGAGAATAAAGAAAAAATAAAAGTTGATAATATTAAAAAAGTAAATGGTGTTTCTGGTGTTTTTGTAACATCATCATATATCCAATTAATTGTTGGTAAAGAAGCGCATGCAATTGAAAAAAAAATAAATTCTATTATTTAAAGTTTTTCTTTAGTTCCTTTAATATGACAAGCACGACATCTTGCTTCATAATCATCCTTATCTCCTATTTTTGTTATTTTGGTTTCTTTAGATTTTCTAAATGATTTTGAGGCTGAATTTTTGCAAACTAAACATACAGCATTCAATTTCATTATATCATCAGCAATTGCCAATAAATAAGGCATAATACCAAATGGTTTCATATTATAATCAGTATCTATTCCAGAGAGAATAACAATCTTTCCTTTAGATGCTATGTTCTCAATAATAGGAATTAAATCTATATTAAAAAATTGAACTTCATCAATTATAATAGCATCATAAGAATCATCTCAAAAATTTAGAATTTCAAGTGGTCTTGATATTATATTTGTTTTCATTTCAACTCCCGAACGTGAAATAATTTTGTTTTCAGAAAAACGGTTATCCAATTTTGGTTTAAAAACTAGTATATTCATATCAGCATATTCTAATATTCTTACTCTCTTTACAAGTTCTTCAGTCTTTCCTGAAAACATTGGTCCCGAAATTACTTCAATAAACCCTTTTGGGTGCCTTCAAATCATTTTCTCTCCTCAAAGTCAATAATTGACATACTTTTATCATAATATAGAATTATATATAATATAATAAATAAATAAAAATACCAAAATTTAATAATTATCTAAGGAGTAAATTATGCTAGAAGTCAGAAATCTTTCAAAAATATTTATAGATAAAAAATTATTCCAAGATGTAAACTTAAAATTTTTAGAAGGCAATACATATGGAGTTATCGGGGCAAATGGTGCTGGAAAATCTACATTTTTAAAAATTATTTCAAAAGAAATGGAAGCATCTACAGGAGAGGTGTATGTTGATAAAGGCCAACGAATATCAACATTAGATCAAGATCACAACAAGTATAATGATGTAAATGTCACTGAATTAGTTGTTATGGGAAATAAAGATTTATTTGAAATACAAGAGGCTAAAAATGCTATTTATATGGATCCTAATTCCACTGAAGAAGACTATACAAGAGCAAGTGAATTAGAAGAAGAGTTTGGCACTAAAGGTGGATGAAGTTCTGAAAATGATGCAAAAATTTTATTGGATGCTTTAGGTATCCCAAAAGAAAAAATGGATATGAAAATGAAAGATTTAAAATCAGGAGAAAAAGTTAAAACAATTTTAGCAAAAGCTCTCTTTGGAAATCCTGATATCTTGATTATGGATGAACCTACAAACCACTTAGATATGAGAGCTATAAAATGATTAGAAAATTTCATTATTGAATATGACAAAATTGTTATTGTAGTTTCTCATGATAGTGATTTTTTAGATAATATCTGTACAAATATTGTTGATATTGATTTTGGAAAAGCAAAAATGTTTACTGGCAATTATTCTTTTTGAAAGCAATCTTCTGAATTAATTGCTGATATGCAAAAAAACACAAATATTAAAAAAGAAGAACAAATTGCCAAATTAAAAACTTTTATTGATAAATTTTCTGCTAATGCTTCTAAGTCAAAACAAGCAACATCAAGAAAAAAATCACTAGAGAAAATAACTCTTGATGAAATAATTCCTTCAACAAGAAAATACCCTTTTATTAGATTTGAAGTTGATAAAACTCCAGGAAAACAAATTTTAGAGGTTGTAAACTTAGGGTGTAAAGATAAGTCAGGGCGCCTTCTTTTTGATAATATTTCTTTTTCATTAAAAGGAAATGACAAATTAGTTGTGATAGGTGATGACGACATAGCTAAGACAAAATTATTGGAAATATTAGCAGGAAAAGAAAAAAACTTTATTGGAGAAGTAAAATGAGGTGCCACAATAAAATATGATTATTTTCCAAGTGATAATAATTTTTATTTTGAAAATGAGTCAATTATGTTGGATTGATTAAGAGAATGACCATTAAAAAATACTCAAGAAAGTAATAAAGATATTAGTGACCAAAGAATGAGATCTTTTTTAGGTAAAATGTTGTTTAGTGGTGATAGTGTATTTAAAAAAGTTAAAAATACTTCTGGTGGTGAAAAAGTTAGATTGATGCTTTCTAAAATGATGCTAACTGAGTCTAACTTCTTAATTTTTGATCAACCATTAAACCATCTAGACACAGAATCTATTGATGCTATTATTGAGTCATTTAATAAATATGAATCTTCAATGATTTTTACAACTTATAATAAATCTCTAATTAAAGAAGCAAACATAATTTTAGAAGTAAGAAATGATTCATCTTTTATTTTCAAAGGAACTCTAGAAGAATATGAAAAAAAAATGAACATTAGTTAGAATTAAATTAATCTATTCTTATTTCTCTTATAGGTTATTTATTTTCCCAATACCCTTTTCGAAGAGATTCAAAAATGATTTCTTTTTTTGTTTTATTAGAATATTTATCTTTATCAAATTTATCACATGTTTTAATATATCAAAGTAAAGATGAAGGTAAATAATTATTTTCTGAAATTGATTCACCATCAAATTGTATTGATGTGTTACCAAAAATATAATCTACAATAAAAGCTCGTTCTTGACTATTTGATTTACCAACAGATAGACTATATATTTGATTGACAATACTTGGAAATGATTGAGATATTCCTTTTTTTGTATTTCAAAAAATACTAATTGGAACATTTTGTTGAAATAATTTATAACATATTCACAAACTGGTGATTGTAAACCTATAAAAAGCTTTATAATACTCATTATCTTCATTTTTGATATTAGTTTTAATTAAGTAATTATTGTATAAACAGTCAGCAATAAATATATAGAAATTTTCAATTTTACTTATCTTTAAAATCAAATCTTGACCAACATTTAAAATATTTAAAATTGGAGTTTTATTACTAGTTTTAGGATTTTTAAGATTTTTTAATAATAAAAAAAAGGTTCCATTTAATTTTGATTTATCAAAAATAAGATTAATGATATCTGATAAAATTAGTCCATTTTCGGTATCTAAAAGTTGGTTTTGTACATTTAAATTTTTAGGTGTTTTTCAAAAATTTGTAATTTTAAAATCTCAAACAAACTTTAAAAAAGATGAAACTGATGTTTTGTTTTTATAACCAATTGAATAAACAAATAATTTCGACAAAACTTTTACTAAAAAAGTTTTATTAGTTACATTTAAAATTGCAAATTTTATAAACTCAATAATGATGATATTATCTTTCTGAGTGCAATTTTCAATATCCAATATACTAATTATCAATTCGACGATTGCTTCTTGAACATCATTATTTTTCATAATAGCATTTAAAATTAAATCCAAATTTAACTCTTCTAAAAAGTTTATTGAATAGTTTTCTAGAAATACATATATATTTTTAAAATTTTTTGTTTTTAATTGTGTTATTGTATTAAAATATGAATCAACCAAATTTATAATAAATTTGTCTCAAGAAGGGCCTGTTGAAAAATCACTAATTAAAGTTTTAAATAGATTTTTATTAGTAAAATTTTCATTTTTTTGTAGATTATCAATTAATTTATTTTTTATAAATTTATTTGATTCTACTTCACTTGTGCTAAGTAGAAGATTTTTTACTAAATCTTTAAATAATTTTAATAAATTTTTATCATTTAATTTCATTAAAATCATACCTACTTCTTGCATTAGAAATAAAATATTCTTAATGTTTAAAAGTTTTTCAAGTACCAATTGTTCAAAAAACTCTAAATTAATTCTCTTATTATTAACATTAGATAGATTCATAAAATCCAAATCATTTTGTATTTGAATAATAATATTATTTAAATAATTTCCATTAGCTAGTGATTTTATTAAAATAGGTGCATTCTTTTTGGCAACGCTACTTAACAACATTATTTTCTTACTAATTGATTCATTAAAAGAAAATGTTATTAATAATTGTTTGAGTAAATTATTGGATGAACTATTAAACACTTCAAGTCCATTATTAATATATAATTTTATATTTGGTTTTCTCCGTAAATGCAAGAACATTTCCTCTTGGGTTTCATTTGTTCAAAAATATTTTTCATCATTTAATTTTGATAATTCTATCAGTTTTTCATCGGAAATATTGAGTTTTGAAAAATTTAGAATATTGTGAATTTGAAATCCATTATTTTCAAAAAATAGCTCATTAATATTAGGAAATATTTTTTTTATATTTTCTAAGGATTGACTATAAAAATTATTCGACAATGCTGTTTTGAAAAACAATTGATATGCCATATTTTTATAGCCTTTTGTTGTTGGATGTATATCAAAAAAAACGGTTGATAAATTATTTATATTTTCCTTCCAATATTGGTTATTTTCAATATTAACATAGTGGATTCCCGATTCAATAGAAGCTTTAATAATAGCATCATTTAAAAGGCCGATACAATGAGAGACTAATCCGTTATCATAATCATTATTTTCTCCTATTTTTTTATTAATTAGTGAAAATAATATAGGCATTACATCAGGATAACTCGTTGATATAATTATTGCTTTAGGATTTATTTTTTTTATTTTTTTAAATAACAAAACCATTTTTTTTACTAATTTATTAATCATTTTTTGAAAAACAACATCTAATTGTTCTCTTGTTATTTCTTTGTTTTTCCAAGATAAAATTTCAATAAAAGGAATTTTTGTAATCAAATCATTTGCGCCGATAGTTATCGTTATTAAATTTGCTTGTTTAATTTCAAGTTTGATTTTGTCAAAATTACTTGTTTTTTTAATTCCAAATAATTCAAACTGATTATATAGTCTTTTTTTTCAATAATTATTTTTTTTTAAATCAAGTTTTTGAGCAGCACTTATTTGTTCTTCAGAATTAGAATAATTATATTTATTGGGTTCAACACCCAAAAAATAAAGTCAATCAACAACTCTACTACCTGTTATTGAAAAATTTTTGAAAGATTCAATTGATCCTGGAGCAACATCATTTATCATTTTAGCAAAATATGCTGGATAACTAATACCAATAAATGAATTTTCATTATTTTCATTAGTTATCATCTCACCAGGAAAACCAACTTGATATAGAGGATTATAACCTTCGGCAATCGAATCACCTAATGCCAAATATTTTATTTTATTTCTTGATATATCAATTGATTTCTTAGACATTTTTTTAACCTCAATTAGAGATAAATAATTTCTATAAAATATTGTTTAGATAAATTATTCTAGTTTTACCATAGTTTTTTGTTTTGTAAATAATTAGAGTTTTAGGTATAACAACACTCATGAAATTTTCATCATTATTTTCAATAATAATTTTACCATATTTATTCAAAAATGAATAAGTTGATATTATTTCTAATGCTTTATTCAATAATGAAAATTCAACATAAGGTGGATCTAAAAAAATTAAATCATATTTTGTTCCCTTTTTATCCTTTAAAAAACTAATACAATCTTGTTTGTAAATATCAATATTATTTATTTTTAACTTGTTTAAATTATTTTTAATTATTGAAGTCGCATTATTAGAGTTATCAACACAAATTGCTTTCATTGCGCCTCGTGAAATTGACTCAATAGCCATTGCTCCAGAGCCAGAAAATAAGTCTAAAACCATTTTCCCTTCAATTATATTTTGAATAGAATTAAAAATTGATTCTCGAACTCTATCAGTTGTTGAACGAGTGATTTTTATGTCTGGCTGTTCTAATATTGAACCTTTAAATTTTCCAGAAATTATTCTTAACATATTATCAAATAATACCATTTATAAGTTATAATAAATAAAAATAAAAGGAGATGGTATTTATGCTAAAAATAATTGAACACCCTCTTATAAAAACTAAATTAACAATTATGAGAAATTTGAAAACAAAACACACTATTTTTAGAAATAATTTAAATGAAATTGCCTCCCTAATGGTTTATGAAATATTAAGAGATTACCAAACAAAACCAGTTGTTGTTGAAACTCCAACAGGTATTAAAGTAACGGGTTCTACCTTAAATAAAGAAATTGTAATAGTTCCAATATTGAGAGCCGGAATCGGCATGGTTCAAGGAATTCAATCACTAGTTCCTGAAGCTAAGATTGGTCATATAGGAATGTATCGAAATGAAAAAACAATGAAGGCTTTTGAATATTTTTACAAAATGCCAAAAGTTAAAAAAGATTCTTATATTCTTGTTGTTGATCCTATGTTGGCAACAGGGGGGAGTGCTTTTGACTCAATAACCAAACTTAAAAAAGAGGGTTTTACTAATATTCAATTAGTTTGTATTGTTGGTGCACCTGAAGGAGTTAAAAAAATTTTAGATACATTTAATGATGTTAAAATTTACTTAGCTTCTCTTGATGAAAAATTAAATGAAAAAGGATATATTATTCCTGGTTTGGGTGATGCGGGTGATAGAATTTTTGGAACTAAGTAAGACTAAATTTTAATACCAATTTCTTTATAAAATTATTTTATAATATATAATTTTATTATTATGATTGAAATTAAAAATTTGAAATTTAGATATGACGGTTCAACAGTGAATGCTTTGGAAAATGTAAACGTTTCTATACCTAGCGGAAAATATATCGCTGTATTAGGTCATAATGGAAGTGGAAAATCAACTCTTTCTAAATTATTAGTTGGTTTATATAAACCCACAGAAGGTGAAATTATAATTGATGGTATAAGAATGGGAATTAATTCAATCAAAGATATAAGAAAAAAAATTGGAATTATTTTTCAAAATCCTGACAATCAATTTATTGGTTCATCGGTAGAAGATGATATAGCATTTGGACTTGAAAATAATTGTGTTCCATGAAAAGAAATGAAAAGCAGGATAATTGAATTTTCAACTAAGGTTGGAATGAATGATTTTTTAGAAAGAGAACCCCACACATTATCAGGTGGACAGAAGCAAAAAGTTGCTATTGCTTCTGTTTTGGCATTAAATCCTGAAATAATTATTTTTGATGAAGTAAATTCAATGTTAGATCCGAAAGGAAAAACGGAGATATTAAAGTTAATCAAAGAAATACAATCTACAAGAAAAAAAACTTTAATATCAATAACTCATGATATGGACGAAGCAATTCAAGCAGATCAAGTTTTGGTTTTTGCTAAAGGACAACTTATTGCCAAGGGAAGTCCAAAAGATATTTTAAAAAATGAAGAAATAATTAAAATAGCAAAGATAGACTCTCCATTTATTTATAAATTATCTTCAAAAATAAATGGAATTGAACCAACATATAATGCTCAAGAACTAATAGGTAAAATATGAAAATAGTTATTAAAGATATTTCCCAGGAATTTCTTTCAGGTTTGAATATTAAATTCAATGCAATAAATTCAGTTTCAACAGAATTTAATCAAGGTGAATTTATAGGTGTTATTGGTCATACCGGATCAGGAAAAACAACTTTCATAGAACATTTAAATGCATTGCTTATCCCCTCTAAAGGTGAAATTATAATCAATAACACAACTATAAAAAAATCATGAAGAAAAATAAAAAATATTAAAAATATAAGAAAGCAAATAGGCATAGTTTTCCAATTTGCAGAATATCAATTGTTTGAAGAAACAATTGAAAAAGATATTATTTTTGGTCCAATAACCATGGGTATACCCAAAGAAAAGGCAATTGAAATAGCTAAAGAAATGATCGTTGAAGTTGGTTTACCAATTGAATACTTATCTAAATCACCCTTTGAACTTTCAGGAGGACAAAAGAGAAGGGTTGCTCTTGCGGGAATAATGGCAATGAAACCAGACTTTTTGGTTTTTGATGAACCAACAGCAGGATTAGACCCAGCTGGTGCAAGAGATATTTTACAATTATTTAAAAAATTACATCAGCTTGGAAAAACTATAATTATTGTTACTCATGATTTAGATAATGTTCTTGAATATACAAATAGAACATTAATGTTTTGTAATGGCGAATTAGTTAGAGACGATTTCACAATTGATGTTTTGGAAGATACTGAGTTTTTAATTGAAAAACTGCTAGAGCCTCCAAAATTATTATCTTTTGCTAATGAACTAAGAAAAAAGGGGATGCCAATAGGTAGAGTTAAAACTATAAATGAATTAGCTGCTCAAATAAATAAACATAAAAAAATTAATTAAAATTTAAAAAAAGGAGGAAATTAATGAAAGTAAATATCGGTCGTTACATACCAGGAAATTCAATAATACATAAACTTGATGCTAGAATTAAGTTATTAGGAGCCATTTCATTCATAGTTATGATTTTAATTTCAAAAACTTTCATGACTTCATTAATACTACTTTCAATCCTACTAATTTCATTTATTGTTGCTACAAAAAAACCTCTAAAGTTAATAGGAATGTTAATAAATCCATTATGAATTACAATTTTCATATTTCTAATTAACATTTTTACAAATCATAGTTATGACATCCCAACCGATAAACCCACTCAAACTAATCCTCTATATGTGGAATCATGACTAATTCAAATTACTTGAAAAACAATTATTGATACATTGAATATTGGATTAAGAATTTACTCTGTTGTGTTATGTATGACAATTTTAACTTTAACAACAAAACCAATTTTATTGACTAAGTCACTAGAATTTTATTTTATGCCATTAAAATTAATAAAACTTCCTGTAAATATTTTTATACAAATTGTTACTATTGCATTGAGATTCATCCCCACTTTGTTAGATGAAGCAAAAAGAATATTAAAAGCACAAGCATCTAGGGGGGTTGATTTTTCAAATGGTAATATTAAAACAAAGGTGAAAGCAACCATTGTTTTAATTGTTCCTTTATTTGTATCAGCTTTTACCAAAGCCGATGACCTAGCAAACGCAATGGAAACTAGAGGTTATGACCCTTATGGAAAAAGAACTAATTATAGAAAATGGAGTGTAACCATTATGGGTGTGTTATCGTTTACAGCACTATTAGGAATTATAGTTGTTATTAGCCTAATACATAGTGATGTTATTCCTATTCCTAATTGATGAATTAAAATGCCAACATCAATACCAATTGGAGCAAAATAATTATGCGAATATCAAAATTGGTAGTAAATTAAAGAATGTCTGAAATTGAAAAAGAAATAAAATTATTAGTCAAAAAAATCAATAAATGAAATAATGAATATTTTATGGAAAACTCACCTTCAGTAAGTGATAGAGTTTTTGATACTAATTTAAGAAAATTAGCAACCTTAGAAAAACAATATCCGGAATTTTTGAATGATGATTCTCCAACAAGTAAATTAGGATCTAATGTTCTAAATAAATTTAATAAAGTTTTGCATAGTAAAAAAATGCTCTCATTAGATAAAGCATACTCTAAAGAAGAAATAAAAAAATTTATCAACGATGTTTCAAAACATATCAATAATTTTAAAATGATGTTTTACATAGAACCTAAAATTGACGGTCTATCCATTTCTCTAATCTACAAAGACGGACAACTACACAAAGCTGTAACAAGAGGTGATGGAGACGTAGGAGAAGATGTGACAGATAATGTTTTAAATGTTATAAACGACATTCCATCAGTTATTGACTATAAGAAAAATATTGAAATAAGAGGTGAAATTTTTGTTTCTAAATCAAATTTTAATAAAATAAATAAAACTGATAATAAATTTTCTAATCCTAGAAATATGGCAAGTGGCACATTAAGACAACTAAATAAATATGTTGTTGCCGAAAGACATTTATCATGTTTCGTATATGAAATAATAACCCCCTTAGAACACTCAATAAATGATGTTAAAGAATCAATTGCTTTTTTGGCAAAAAAAGGATTTAAAACAATTCAACAAAATTTCCTAAGCAAAAATTTAAATGACATAATGGAATTTATTTATAATTTTGAAACAACTAGAGATTTTTTGAACTTTGAAACAGATGGAATTGTAATTAAGTTAAATGATGTTTCAAAATACAAAAAATTAGGTTTCACATCTAAATTTCCAAAATATAGTATTGCCTATAAATTTGATGATGAATTAGTTGAAACGAAATTAAATAATATTAATATTACAATTGGAAGAACTGGTTTAGTAATATATAATGCTGAATTGGAGTCCGTTTTACTAAAAGGAAGCGTTGTTAGTGCAGCAACATTACATAACTTTAATTATATTCATAATCTAGGCATTAGTATTGGTGATGATGTTATGATCAAAAAAGCGGGTGAAATAATACCAAAGGTTTTTTCACTATCAAAAAAAAATAATAATATTGAATATAAAAAAATTCTTTTTTGTCCATATTGCAATATGAAACTTATTGATAATGAATTAAAAACGGACCAATTTTGTACTAATAAATTATGTCCTGAAATAAATATAAAAAAAATATTACATTTTGTTTCAAAAAAAGGTATGAATATCTCTGGACTAGGAGAATCTTGAATACGAATTTTTTGAAACTTAAAATTAATAAAAAGATGTCCCGATATTTATTTTTTAAAAAATAAGGTTGATGAAATAATAAAAATTAAGAGAATCGGAGAAAAATCGCTTAATAATTTGATTCATTCAATTAATGAATCAAAATCAAGCACATTACCTTCGTTATTGTTTGCATTAGGAATTTATCATTTAGGAGAAAGAAATTGCAAACTGATAGCTTCAGAAATAAAAGAATTTAAAAATTTGATTTCATTTGATTTTAAGAAATTAGAAAATGTTAATGATATTGGACCTATAACTTTAAATTCACTCATTGAATTTCAAGAAATGAATGAAAACATAGTTGACGTTAATACATTAATAATAGAGGGTATAAATCCTACATATACACATGTGAATACAAGTACAAATTTTTTTACAAACAAAATATTTGTTATCACGGGTAAATTACAAATAAATAGATATGAAATAATAAAAATTATTGAAAGTAATAATGGGAAAGTTTCTTCAAAAATATCATTTAAAACAAATTTTTTAATATGTGGAAATAGTGCAGGAACAAAGAAAGCTAAAGCTGAAAAATTAGGAATTAACATTATTTTAGAGGAAGAATTGGTTGAAATTCTTAAACATCTTTAGAAAAATGTTAAAATTTTAAAAGTAACAAAAATAATTAAGGACCAAAAATGGCAGGACATTCAAAATGATCAAACATTAAACACCGTAAAGGGGCACAAGATGCAATGAGATCGAAAATATTTGCAAAATTCTCAAAAGAAATAATGGTTGCCGCATCATTAGGAGGTCCTGATATTAATTCAAATTCTTCTCTTAGATTAGCTGTTAATAAAGCTAAAGCTAAATCAATGCCAAAAGTAAATATTGAAAAAGCTATTGAAAAGGGTTCTGGAAGTGGTTCTAGTGGAGCAAATTTTAAAGAAATAATGTACTCAGGTAATTTGAGACATGGAATTATTTTATTAGTTACTTGTTTATCTGATAACTACAATAGAGTTTCGGCTGAATTACAATTTTTATTTAAAAAAGCAAATGGCTTAATAGGGAAGGCAGGATCTATTCCTTATAATTTTATTAGATGTGGTATTTTAGAAATTAAAATAGATGAAAAAGATGAAGATAGTATTACAATGTTGGCTATTGAATCTGGAGCGACTGATGTTAAATTTGAGGATAACTATTTAACTATCTATACTGATTCTTCAAATTTAAATAATGTCAAGGATGATATAGAAAAACTTGGAATTAAGAAATTCGAAACTGCTGAAGTAACTTACATTTGTCCTGAAAAAATAACACTTTCTATAGAAGATACTGAACAGTTTTTAAATACACTTGAAAGATTTGAAGACAACGAAGACATTCAAGAAGTTTTTCATAATGTTGATTTGTCAGTTCTTGAATAACCACTTGTTTATTTAAGAACATTGTTATTTTATGGTGTATTTAGTAATATGAATTATTTAGTAATAGTTGAATCTCCTAATAAAGAAAAAACAATCAAAAAATATTTAGGAAATGATTATGAGGTTTTAGCTTCAGTTGGACATATAGTAAAAATGTCTACTTCTGGTGAAGGTAGATTAGGTATAGACTTTGAAAATTGAGAACCCAAATACTCAATTGAACCCTCCAAAATAGAAGTAGTTAAAAGACTAAAAAAACAAGCAAAAAAATCTGATCTTGTTTATATTGCAACAGATTTAGATCGAGAAGGTGAAGCTATTGGTGAAAACTTGGTTGAATTTTTAAACATTAAAGACAAGTATAAGAGAATAAAATACAATGAAATTACTAAAGAAGCAGTTTTAGCTGCAATAGCTAACCCCACAATTATTGATGAAAATTTAGTTAAATCACAGAAATCAAGAAGAATGATTGATAGAATAATTGGATTCAAGCTAACCAATATGATTAAAACTAAATTATCAAACTGTCCTGTACCACCTACAGCAGGAAGAGTACAATCTATTGCTTTAAAATTGGTTGTTGACAGAGAAAATGAAATTAGAGCATTTGTCCCATTTAAATATCACACAATTGATGCTATTCTTAATGATGGAATTGTTGCATCTTATTTTAATCCTAATAACAAGGATATTGATAAAAGTTGAA
>CAMQYR010000014.1 GCA_947039385.1 uncultured Mycoplasma sp. | reverse complement strand
CTCAACAACAAATGAATACAGGAATGATGAATTTAAATCCAAATAGAATGATGCCTCCTCAACAAAAAAATATTGATGTTTATTGAGATTCAAGCAATCCTTTTTACCAACCAGATATGAATACAAGCGAATTCAACTTTAATGATATGAATAGCACCTCTCAACAAACAAAAGAAGAAATTGAGTTTAAATTAAATGAATTACAAATAATGTATGATAATAATATGATTTCATTTGAAATGTTTGAAAATAAAAAACAAGAAATTATTAATGACATTATTAATAGAAGATAATCATTAAAAAAAATATTTAATTTATGGTAATATTTAAATAATATGAAAAATAAAAATTATTATGAAACATTAGGTATTGAAAAAACAGCTGATGCTAAGGAAATAAAAAAAGCCTATAGATCTTTAGCAATGAAATATCATCCTGATAAAAATTTTTCTCCAGAAGCCGAAGAAAAATTTAAAGAAATTAATGAAGCTAATGAATGTCTATCAGACCCTGATAAAAGAAGAATTTATGATGCAACTGGACGAAATGATAATGGCATGAACAATCATCAACAATATGAATCATCAAGTTTTGCTGGTGGATTTGGTGGATTTGGTGATCTCTTCGATAATGTATTTGGTGGTTTTAATCCTTTTGGTTCTAGTCAAAAAAAACAATATAATAAAACAGCAAAAAGAAAAGGCGAAACACAACAAGCAAAAATCCAAATTAGTTTTTTGGATTCTGTTTTAGGAAAAGATTTTTCAGAAAAATTAACTCAATACATTGTCTGTGAAATTTGTTCTGGATCAGGCGCATTTTCTCCGAGAGATATAGAAAAATGCATTAAGTGCAATGGCTCAGGAGAACAATCTGTAAGAATGTCAACCCCATTTGGACAAATAGTTCAACAAGTTACTTGTAAAACGTGTAAAGGTGAAGGAAAAATAATCCTTAAAAAATGTGGAAATTGTTCAGGAAAAGGAATTAAAAAAATAATTAAACAACATCTAATAAAAATTCCTGAAGGAGTTATGGATGGTCAAACCGTTATTATTAGTGGTTTTGGAGGTCCTGGATATAATGGAGGAGAATCTGGAGATTTAATTTTAATTATATCTATTTCAAAACATCAATATTTTACAAGAAATGGAAATGATATATTAATTGATTTCCCAATTTCAATAGTAAGCATTTTGAATGAAACTAAAGTTCAAGTACCTACACCTTATGGAATTGAAGAAATAATCATCAAAAATGATATAAAATCTGATTCAATTATAAATATTAAAAAAAGAGGTTTTAAGAATTATGAAACTGGAATTATTGGAGATTTAAAATTAAATATCAAAATTTATGTTCCCAAAATTAAAGAAAAAGATCGTGAAGCTATTTCTGAAATTTTATATGAATCTAAAGATAAATCCAATCATGATTGAGTTTTAAAAGCAATGAAGTAATTATGAACAATCCAGAAACAAGAATTCAAAAATGAATGGAATATAGAGATGAAATCTTAGAAAATAAAAATATTAGGGAATCTTTAATAAATACAAATGAAGAATTTAAAAATCAATACCAAAAAATATCTGACATATTTGTTGGTATTGATTTTTTATCCAATAAAAATAATATGTCTTCTTCTAGAATTGATTTAATTGATTTAAAATCAGAAAAAAGAATATTGGAAATTGATAAACATTTAGAAGATATAAATATAAGGGAAAGAGCAATGAGGAATAGGAATATTGAAAATATAACTTATAATTTAAAAAAGTATTGTTTATTTATAAAAAAATACTTTGCTAATGAATATAGTGGTGGATGTAGTAAAGATGATGACATAAAGGTCACAAAAATTAATTTAAAAAGGAAAATTTAGAATGAGGAAAATTAATATAGCTATTGATGGTGCTTCTGGTGTTGGTAAAAGCACTATAGCTAGAAGCATTGCAAAAAAACTTAATTATCTTTTTATTAACACTGGTTTAATGTATAGATCTATTGCTTATTTTTGCATTGAAAATAAAATTAATGTTGCTGATGAAAAAGCAATTAATTTAGTTCTAAATAAAATTAATTTAGAACTATTAATTAATGATGAAATTTTGTTAAATAGCGTTAATATTACTGGCCTACTTTTAAGTGATGAAATTTCTATTTTTGCTTCACAAATTGCTAGATATAAAGAATTGAGAAAATTTTGTGTTTCAAAACAACAAACTTATACCATAAATAAAGGTGTGGTTATGGAAGGAAGAGATATAGGAAGTGTGGTGATTCCAAATGCTGAATTAAAAATATTTTTACATGCTAATCTAGAAAAAAGAGCAAAAAGAAGAATTGTTCAATTAAAAGAAAAAAATGTTCAATATGATGAACACGATGTTATTAAAAACATTTTAAAAAGAGATGAAATTGATAAAAATAGAAAAAATAGTCCTCTTATAAAAACTAAAGATGCTGTTGAAATCAATACTTCTAATATGTCAATAAAAGAAGTTGAAGAAAAAATATATTGTTTATTCTTAGAAAGAATTAAAAATGAATAAAAACATAGTAGCTATAATTGGTAGACCTAATGTAGGGAAAAGCACTCTATACAATAAAATAATCGGTAAAAGAACTTCAATAGTTTATGATCAACCAGGTGTTACAAGAGACCGTTTGTACCACAAAGCAAGTTGATTAAATAAACACTTTACAGTAATTGATACAGGTGGGATAAGCAACGAAAAAAAACCATTTTTAGAAGATATTAAAATTCAAGCAGAAATTGCAATCGAAGAATCTAATGTTGTTATTTTTGTTTTAGATGGAAGAATGGATATAACTAAAGAAGATTTTTTTGTAATTGATTTAATAAGAAAAAGTAAAAAAAAAATAATTATAGCGGCAAATAAACTTGAAGGAAATAAAGACATTGATTCTTCAATTTATACATTAGGTGTGGAAAATATTATACCTATTTCGGCTATACACGGAGATGGAGTAGGAGAACTGCTTGAAACTGTTTTCAAAGAATTTATTATTGATGGTGATGGTGATGGTGATCTTTTTAAATTATCTATTATCGGAAAACCAAATGCAGGTAAAAGTAGTCTACTAAACAAATTACTAAAGGAAAATAGAGCTATTGTTTCTCCAATTGCAGGAACAACTAGAGATTCAATAAATTCTAAACTTTTAATTGATGAAGAAGAATTTGAAATAATAGATACTGCAGGCATTAATAGAAAATCAAAATTAGTTGAATCAATTGATCATTATGCCTTAGGGAGAGCTTTTAATTCACTAGATGAAAGTAATCTTACTTTATTAATAATAGATGCAAGTAATGAACTTTCTCATTTTGATGCAAGAATTGCTGGTTATGCAATGGAAGTTAAAAAACCAATAATTATTGTTATTAATAAATGAGATTTAGTCAAAAAAAATACTTACACAATGGTTGAATATGAAAAACGCATACGAAAAGAGTTTAAATTTATGCCATGAGCACCAATTATTTTTATTTCTGCATTAACCGGAAGTAAAATAGACAAATTACTCAAAGAAATAACTTTAGTGAAAATTAATATTGAAAGAGAAGTGAAAACCTCATTACTTAATGAAATTATTATGGAAATGCAACAAATGCAACCCGCACCATCTCTTAAAGGCAGAAGAGTTAATATTAATTACATTAAACAAATTAATGGAGATATACCTACATTTGTTTTATTTGTAAATAACATTGATTACTTACATTTTTCTTATAAAAGATATATTGAAAATCAAATGAGAGAATATTTTAATTTTAAAGGAACTCCTATCTCTTTAATTTTTAGAAATAAAAAATAATTTTGTGTGCTATAATTTTAATATTAAAAAATAATTGGAGAATAAAATGAACAAAAAAGAGTTAATTTTGGAATTGTCAAATATAACCGAAACAAAACAAAAAGATACTGAGTTAATTTTAAACTCTTTTGTTGACATTATTGTTGAACAATTAAAAAAAGGTGAACAAGTTTCAATTGCTGGTTTTGGTATTTTTAAAAAAGTAGACAAAGTTGCAAGAGTTGGAATAAACCCTTCTACAAGAGAAAAAATAAATATACCTGCTAAAAGTATTCCTAAATTTGTACCAGCAAAAATTTTAAAAGATTCTTTTTAATATAATGATTTAATTGTTTCTAATGTTGCAAAAGCACAAGCATATTTTTATAAGAAAAACTTTGAAAATGTTAAAACTTGAATTTTACAAATAAATAGAAAAATTATGATTATATTGTTGCTGAATTCAATTGACAACAAGGTTCAAAATTTCTTAAAATAATAAAATTTTTAATGCTCCTGAAGAATGAAATAAAGCAATTCTTACAAAGAAAGGGAGTAAATGAGGAGTATTACCTTTAAACATTACCATTGAGTGTTGTTAGTTGTAGTGCCGAACAAGGTGAGAAACTTCAAGAACCAAAATTTATAGTTAGTTGATTTGTAAATTATAATGGATTCGTTGTAAAAAAAAGCAATTAATGTAAATTGTATCCAAGAAGTATTTGAAGAACAAAAAGGAAAAGATGGAAATACTTATGCAAGAATTAGACTTTCTTATGTTTCAATTAATGATAAATATTATATAAAAATATACTAATAGGGAAATTACTTATTTTTTTATTTTTGGATAAATTCTTTTAGTTTCTTTTGGTTTTGCATCAATAATAATTTTTTTAATTTCTTCTTTTTCTTTTCTTAATATACTATAAACAAGTTATAAAATCTATAACTCCAGGATATATTAGTTCTAATAAAATGCCATGAATCCTTATATATTCCAAATTTATTGATTTTTTGTTGTAATCAATCATTGAAATATCAATAAAAAAGAATTCATTGGTATCTTTGAATAATAAAATATAAAATGCAAATCCATTGTGTTTTTTAATTGTTTTTAAATAATTGTGTTGGTGCTCTTTAAAATTACCTTTAGGTATTGACGTTCCAATAACAGATTTAGCTTCAAAAGCAATAAAACTTCCATTATATATCCCATAATAATCTACTGTGCTTTTTGCAATAATAACCCCACCTTTAATGTGATTATTGTTATCTACAGATGCAAACTTAACATCTAAATTTTTTTTATGAATAAGAGCTATATCCATATCCTTATATTGTTTTATTGTTTTATTTATTATTGTTTCCAATAACATCCCTCTGTTCTTAGTCATATATTTATATATGTTAAAAAGTATTACATTTTAATTAAAAAACATTTTATTAGTAAAAAACTTCAAATTATCATATGTTTCTAATAGCAGATTAATACTTAAGGTTATATAATATAATTTAAGTGGTATAATTATTTACATACTAAAAAGAAAATATATTATTGGAGAATAAATGAAAAAAATTGCTATAAATGGATTTGGAAGAATTGGTAGATTAGTCTTTAGACAAATCTTTGATTTAAAACTTGATAAGGAATTAGTGGTTGTTGCTATAAATGATTTAACAGATGCCAAAACACTAGCTCACTTACTAAAATATGATAGTGCTCAAGGGCGTTTTGATGGTAAAGTTGAAACAAAAGATGGCAATTTAATTGTAAATGGTCAAACAATTAGAATTTGTGGTAAAAGAGATCCTAAAGATTTGCCATGAAAAGAAATGGAAATTGATGTTGTGGTTGAATCAACAGGATTCTTCACAACTAAAGATTTAGCTCAAAAACATATTGATGCTGGAGCAAAAAAAGTTGCAATATCAGCTCCTGCAACAGGAGGAGTCAAAACTATTGTTTACTCTGTTAATGACAACCAATTAAACAAAGATGATGTTATCATTTCTGGTGCTTCATGTACAACTAATTGTTTAGCACCTATTGTTAATGCTATTGATAAAGTATTTAAAATTACATCGGGTCTTATGACAACAGTTCACTCATATACAGGCGATCAAAAACTTGTGGATGCTCCACACAAAGATTTAAGAAGAGCAAGATCTGGAGCTGTTAATATTATCCCAACTTCAACTGGAGCCGCTGCCGCTGTTGGCCTAGTACTACCCCACTTAAATGGTAAGTTAGATGGTATGGCTATGAGAGTTCCAACAATTACAGGGTCTGTTGTAGATTTAACGTTTGAACTTGAAAAAAAAGCTGACATCCAACAAATTAATGATGCCGTTAAAGCTATGGAAAGTTCTTCGTTAGAATATGTTATTGATCCTATTGTTTCTACAGATATTATTGGTTCAACAGCAGGGTCATTATTTGATTCTTCTTTAACAAAAATGATTGAAAACAAAGATGGAAAACAAATGTTTAAAGTTATTGCTTGATATGACAATGAAACATCTTATGTTTCACAATTCATTAGAACATTAAGTAAATTTTCAAAATTATAATTTTAATTTAATAAATTAAAAAAACACTTATAATACAAGTGTTTTTTTGTGTATTTAAAAATTTACATGTTAGATAATAAACCAAAATATTTATTATAATTTTGTTTTGCTCCATTTTTTGTTTTGCTAATAAAAAATAAATAAATTTTAATCTTTGGTTCAGTACCAGAGGGTCTTAATGATATCCAAGACCCATCATCAAATTCATAAGCTAACATATCACTTGGATTAATTAACCTAATTCCAGCATTGTAATCAAGAAAAGTTGCGTGTTTTATGGACAAATTTTTAAATGATTTTTTAATTTTTGATAAATGATTTTTAGAATTAATATTTAATATAATAGCTCCGGTTTCAACAAAACCATATTTGCTATATATATCTTCTAAAACTTCAATTAAATCTTGATTATTCCTCTTATAAAAGCTTGCCATTTTTGTGAGAATAACTATTGATTGAATAGCATCTTTATCACGACAAATATTTTCGTCAATAAGAGAACCATAACTCTCTTCAAATGCAAATAAAAATTTTTGCTCTTTTCCAACTTTTTTAATGTTTTCAATAGTTGCCCCTATTCATTTAAATCCGGTTTCTGTTACATAATGTTTTAACCCCTTTGCTTCTGCTATTTTTCGTGGTAATGATGATGATACGAATGAATAAACCAAATAATATTCATTCAATTTTGTTGTTTTAATTCTATTCACTAAATAATCAAATATTAATGTGCCCATTTCATTACCTGTTATTATTTGATATTTATTATTGTGTTTAATTGCAGCTCCCACTCTATCTGAGTCAGGGTCTGTGACTAAAATAATATCACAATCATTTTTTTTGGCAGTAATCATAACATTATCAAAAGATTCTTTTGATTCTGGATTAGGATTTGGAGCATATGTAAATTCAGCATCTTCAATCATTTCTCTTTCTTCAAAAAACGCTTGTACTTTTAATTGATGAAATAACTCTTTAACAGGTTTTGCTCCAGTACCATGTTGAGGTGTAAATGCAACTTTTATATTAGATAAATCATTAATAGGGCCACCAACCTTCTTTACTTCAAATAAATAAGAATTCATTAGTTTTTTTGTAATAGGTATGATGAATTTATTGGTTTGAAAAGAAATATTTGTGTTTGTATAAAAATCATATGGTTTAAAATATGTTAACAATTTTACTGTTGCATTAGGCAATAGTTGACAACCTTCACCATCATATAATTTAACGCCATTGTATTCTTTAGGATTATGGCTAGCTGTAATATTAACTCCTCCCATAGCCCCTAATTTTCGAATTGCATATGATATAAAAGGGGTTGGCGCTATATCTTTATTATAAAGAACAATAATATTATGTTTTGACAAAATACTTGCGGCAATTTCTGAAAACCTTTTACTTTTTCTTCTATTATCTCTTCCAACTACAATGGCTAAATTTTGAACATTTTTGAAGTTTGAAATAAGATAACATGAAAATCCTTCAATAATTCTTATTATATGTGTTTCATTTAGATTATTTTCGTCTTCACCCAAGATACCTCTTATACCTGCTGTTCCAAATTCTAATTTCATAATTTTATCCTAAATCTTTTTTGTTTATTTTAATGTTTATTTATCGCCATTCCTAAATTTGTATTCTGATTTTATAATTTCTCCTAATGACAATTTAGGAACTCATTTTAATACTAATTTTGCTTTATCTGTATTAGCATAGAGTATTGCAGGATCACCATCTCTTCTTTCAACAATTATGCTAGATATATTAATTTTTAAAATATTTATAGCAGTATTTAAAACTTCTAAAACAGAATATCCACTTTCTGAACCTAAATTAAAAATATCTGAATAATTGTTTTTAATAGACCACTCAAGTCCAAGTATGTGTGCTTCTACCAAATCGACAACATGAATGAAATCTCTAACACATGTTCCATCATTAGTTTGATAATCATTACCACAAATTTTAAACACGTTTTGTGTTATTGCACTTTCAATAACACAAGGTAATAAATGAGTTAATTGTTCGCCCCTTACACCTATCTTGCCATTTGCATGAGCGCCAGCAACGTTAAAATATCTAAATATTACATAATTTGAATTTGTTGCTTTTGATCAAGATCTTATAATCGCTTCGGCTGCCAATTTTGATTCTCCATATGGGTTAACGGGACTTTTTATATCACTTTCCATAATCGGGACTTTTATAGGTTCGCCATAAACCGCTGCCGTTGAAGAAAAAATAAAATATTTGATTTTAAATTTAGTTGCTAAAGTTAATAAAATTTCAACACCATATGTATTATTTTTAAAATATTTTAGTGGCTTATTAATACTTTCTGAAACGATAATAGACCCAGCAAAATTCATAATTCCTTCAATATTTTTTTCTTTTAAAAAAATTTCGTTCATTTGAAATTCATCAGTTATATCAGTTTGATAAAAAGTTGCATTTGGATGTATATTAGATTTAAACCCCTTTGATAAATTGTCAACTATTATGACATCATATCCTTTGTCTATTAATAAATAAACTGCGTGAGATCCTATATATCCGGCACCACCAGTCACTAATATTTTCATAATCCCTCTTTCTTCTTTTTTATTAGGTTTAGTTTTCTTCTTCTTGATTTTGTTGATAATTTATTAATCTAAGATCATCAGTGTAAAAAATTGTTGATGTTATAATAGGCTTTCTTCTTTTTGTTTTGTAAAAGTATGGTTGTAACCTGTCTTGAATTAATTTCTTTAATTGTTGTGTAGTTCAATTGTTATTGTTTTTTAGTTTATACAATATAGCTCCATGAACAAGTCTTCGTGATTCAATAATAATGGGCAAAGAATTTTTAACATATAAGGTGCCTCTAGATATAATTTTAATTCTGCCTATTATTTCATTTCTTGATCTATTTATTGTTGCAACAGCGTGAACAAATCCACTTTCTCCTAAAATTTCTCTTTCTTTAATTATTTTTGAAGTTGTTTCAGAAGCTACATCACCATCAATATAAATTGGTGATGCATCTATTTTTTCTAAAGAAAGAGAAATCTTTCGATTTGACATTTCATACACTTCTCCCCGTGATGCAATAAAAACGTTTTCTGGTTTTACCCCATTTTCTATGGCTGTTTGCCCGTGGACAACGGACATTCTATATTCGCCATGATATGGAGCAAAATAATCTGGTTTTGTTAGTTGAAATATTTTATCATGTTCTTCTCTATATGCATGACCAGATGTATGTAAATATCCATCAATCTTATTTTCTTTTATATTAGCACCTAACTTATATAAATTATTTATAAGGAGTTCAATTTTCATTCTATTTCCCGGAATAGGAGAAGATGAAAATAAAATTAAATCTCCATGTTTTATATTAATTTGCGGATGTTTGTTAATTGCCATTTTTGACAATGCTGCTAATTGTTCGCCTTGTGAACCTGTGGTTAAAATAACAATTTCATTTTCATCAAATTGAGATATTTTTTTCTTATCAATAAAAACAGATTCATCAACATCAATATACCCTATATCTCTACCAATATTAATTCCGTTAACCATTGACCGTCCAAAAGACACAACTTTTTTCCCAAGTTCTGCTGAAATTTTTATGATAGCTCCAATTCTAGTCATATTAGAAGCAAAAGCTGTAATGATTATTTTTTTTTGCGCTTCTTCCATATATTTTTTTATATCTTTTAAAATATCTTTTTCAGATGGAGAGTGAAAAGGTCTCATTGCATTTGTAGAATCAGAAAATAAAACAGTAAGATTTTCATCTCCCATTTGTTCGAGTTTTTTAAAGTCTGTTTTATTACCTATTGGAGTATAGTCAAATCTAAAGTCACCCGTAAACATTAAAGATCCATTAGGTGTAGAAAACCTTATTCCGAAAGCATCTGGAATTGAATGTTGTGCAGTTCAAAAATCAACAACCACATCATCAAAAGTAAATTTTTCATCTTTTTTAATTTCAATGAATTTCACGTTTGTTATTATTTTTCTTTCTTCTATTTTGGCTTCTAAATATTTAATTGCTATTTTGGGAGCATAAATAAATTTAAGATCTATTTGCAATAATAAATAAGGAATTCCTCCCATATGATCCTCATGACCATGAGTTAAAAATAATCCTTCTATTTTACTTTCGTTTTGTTTTAAATATTTATAATTTGGAATTATACCTTTTATACCTGTAACAGATCCGTTTCCGAATTTAATTCCAGAATCCAAAATGAATATTCTATTGTTGTGTTCTATTACAAGAGTTGATTTACCAATTTCTTGCATTCCACCTAATCCGAAAAATTTAGTTGGTTGCATATTATATCTCCTAATTTAAATTTGTTTGAATATTGAATACAATGTTTAAAAATTAATATCCACAAGTTATACTAATTATAATATATTTTTGCTTTGTTTATTGTTTATTATGAAATTTAAAATGGTAATTTTATAATTACAATATTTTTAAATCTTTTTCTTTTTTTCAAGGATTTTTTTTATCTATGTAATCTAAAAATAGTTTTCCTTCTAAATGATCTAATTCATGTTGAAAAACAATTGCCACAAACCCCTTATAGTCAAAACGCTTTATCTTTTTTTCGGTATATGAATAAGCATCAACAACTACTCTTTCTGATCTTTTGATCAACCCATCCTGATTTGCATCAGTCTCCCTAACACTTAGACAACCTTCGCCTTGTTTTAGAGCAACCAACCCATTGCTTTTACCTATTATTTTGGGATTAATTATTACATCACTAAAAATAATGTTATCTTTTTCATCTAAAATATGAATAAAAAACATTCTTTTTAAAATTCCATATTGAACTGCAGCAACTCCAACCGCCGGTCTAAAAATAGTACCTTCTTTAGTGCTATCAACAACATGATACATCATTTTTTTGGCAAGAAGATCATCTTCTTTATTTAAAGGTAAAACTACATCAATTGACTTTTTTCTTAATGTTTTATTCGGTAATTTTATAATATTAATCTTAAATGTCATAATAGAAATTATAAATAATAAAAAAATAAAAAAATAAAAATATATAATTTAAATTATGTTAGATATTAAACTATTAAAAAACGATATAGAGTCTGTTGTTAAATCACTATCAAAAAGAAATTTTGACAAAAATATTCTATTTAAAATTTCAAAATTGATTAAAGAAAGAAATAAATATCTTCAGTTATTATCTGAAGCACAAAATAAAAAAAATAATATTTCTAAAGAAATTGGACTATTAAAAAATAAATCTGAACTAATAAAAAAGGGAGAACTAATAAAACAAGAAATATTGGTAATTGAAAAAAAAGTGGATGAATTACAAAATAAATTGAATTTAATATTGCCTAACATTCCCAACATGCCATTAGATTGTGTCCCAATCGGCAATGGAGAAAATGAAAATGTTGTAATATCTGAATTTCCAAAAATTGGAAGAGGTTTGGTAAAGGTGGTAAAACCACATTATGAAATTGGTGTAGAAAAAGAAATAATTGATTTTGAAAGAGCTGTAAAAATGTCGGGAACAAGATTTGTGATTTTTAAAAATGAAGGCGCCAAATTAGTTAGAGCTTTGTCTAATTTTATGTTAGATACTCATGAAAAAAATGGCTATATAGAGATGAGCGTTCCGCTAATGGTTAATTCAAATACAATGTATGGAACAGGGCAACTTCCAAAATTTGAAGAAGATTTATTTAAGGTAGCAAATAGTAATTTATGAATGATATCAACCGCAGAAATACCATTAACAAATTATTATAATAATGAAATAATTGATTTATCAAAGCCAAAACTATTTTGTGCATTAACGCCTTGTTTTAGATTAGAAGCGGGCTCTGCGGGTAGAGACACTAAAGGAATTATTAGATCTCACCAATTTAATAAAGTTGAAATGGTTAAAATAACAAATAAAAACGATGCACTAATTGAATTTGATAAAATGGTGTTAAATGCTGAAAATATCTTAATAAATTTAAAAATACCTTATAGAAAAGTACTTTTATGTACTGGAGATATGGGATTTAGTTCTAAGATTACATATGACTTAGAACTTTGACTTCCTTCAGAACAAAGATATAGAGAAGTTTCATCAATTTCATATTTTGGAGATTTTCAAGCAAGAAGAGCTATGATTAGATATAAAAATTCATTAAATGAAATTAATTTTGCACATACTATTAATGGCTCAGGATTAGCTATTGACAGAGTTGTTGCAGCAATTTTAGAACAATATCAAAATCAAGATGGAACAATAGATATTCCGGAAAAACTTCTTCCTTATATGAATGGAATAAAAAAAATATAATGACTAAAAATTACCAAATGAAATTTATTATTTTTAAATTTAGTTACTATAAAAGAATATTATTATTAACAAATAGGATATAAAAGAACTAATGAAAAATGATTTTGATTTATATATATCTGTTGGAAATTCACAAATAAGTTTTGCGATTTTTGGCAAAACAATTGATGATATTCATGTAACTAAAAAAAATTTAAAAAATATTGATTTGATTAAGTCAATTAATGAACTAAATATTAATGTTTTAAAAATATTTGTGTGTTCAGTTGTTCCTTTAATAACTCAACAAATAAAAATTTTATTAAAAAATAAAGAAGTAACTTTTTTAACATCACTTAATCAAAAAAATATTGATCTTAGCAATTTAAATAATACTTATGAAATAGGAAACGATATTATTGCATCATCAATTTTTGCAAATAAACTTGGTACAAATGTTACTGTTGTTTCTCTAGGAACGGCAACTGTTATCTCTAATATTTCCAATGGAAAAATTATTGGGTGCACAATTTCTGCCGGCATAAAAACTTCTTATGACGCATTAATAAATGCCACTTCATTAAAAGGAACTAAAACTAAATTAATAAAAACAACAAGAAATATTGGTAAAAATACAAATGAAGCAATAAGTATAGGCACCATAAATGGTCACGAATTAATGATAGAGGGTATTTCAAAAGGCTTCCATACAAATAATACTATTTATACATACTATGGTGGAAATTCTTGTTACATTCACTTGAAAGGTTGAACAAAAATAGACAATATGGAATTGTTGGGTTTATATTTATTTTCAAAATCTAATTAGGTTCACTATTTGAAAATTGTTTTTTATTTATAATTGAATTTAAAGAAATAGTGATTTTTGATTTGGAAATCTCTCAGTTCATTTCATTAATTTTAACAATTGGATATTTTTTTACTATCAAGAAATTTTTAAAGTCCCTATCAACAACGTATTCTTCATATGAATTAAAATATGAAAAATTATCAATTAAAAAACCTTGAATAAATTTTTGGGTTAACTTATCAATCACTGCAACGTCAATCTTAATTGTACCTATTGAAAAATTTTTAATGATTTCAACACCCGAAGAATTATCAATCGAACTACTAATCTCCTCAATAAATGAATCTAATAATTTGTTTTTTTGTTTTTCGCTTTTTGTTTGTTTTTTTATATCGTTTACTTTGTCAATATAATTTTTTTTGTCTTCATTTGACAAATCTAAAAATCTAAGTCACTCTTTAAAAACATCTATATCTTCGCTACCGCTAGGATTATTAACATCTTCTGCTCTAATAGACTTTATTATAATCATTTTGTCTTTTGCTCTTGAAATTGCAACATTGAGTGCATTTTTACCGCCCGGCTTAGCAACGTATGATGAGTGAAGTTTTGTATACTTATCATAAACTATTGTCATAATCACAAGATCTGCTTCATCGCCTTGAATATTTTCAATATTACGAATCAATAATGTATTGCTCATCATAGCTTGTTCTATTTTTGGATATTTCATAAAAATTATTTTTTCAATTTGTGCTTGTTGAGAACTATTAAAACACAATAAAATGATTTTGTTGTATTTTGTTATATTTTTCAAAACAACTTTAATAGCAACATCTATTTCAATTTGGTTTGTTGAATCAAGTCAAGTCCCCTCCACATTTATCACATCAATAGGATTAATTTGTTCGCTAGAATTAACATCAACTACATCTAACTTTCCATTATAAAATGTTTGTGAATTAAAAGTCATAAGAGAAGCGTGATTTGATCTATAGTTTTTGTCTAACAAAATGCTATAGACGCCTTTAGCATTTGCAAAATCTAATAATGACTCTATATCGCCAAATGCACTTTCTCCCTCTACTTTAGAAGCGAATCATCTTGATGGTTGCATTTGCTGATTGTCTCCAGCCAATATTTTTATTTTAGCAAGATATAAAACAGGCAATCCTTTTTCTAGATATATTTGTGAAGATTCATCTAAAATAGCATAATCGAATTCATTTTGATTTCATGATTTCAATTCTGTTTCAGGTGTTGTAATAATGATTGGAAATAAAATTTTGATTATATCTGAGTGTTTTTTTATAAAATGGTTTGGTTCCAAACTGGCAGTTCTAACATCTAATGAAAATGAATTATATTTTTCTTTCATCGGTTGATTAAATTGTTTTACTTTATTAAAAATTTTCTTACCTATTATTTCCTTTAAATCATTAGAGTCATTAATTTTGTCTTCATATTTATCCAGATTAAATTTATGCAATTTGTTTATATTTATTAAAAGGTCAAGGTCTATATATTTTTTATTTTTAACAAAAAAGTCAAGGTCTATATCCTTATCTAAAAAATAATTGGAAATAATTTCTTTCGCTTTTTTTACATTTGATGTAGGTCTTCTAAACAATCCTGATTTCAAATTATTTTTAGACATTAAAAATTTGGAAATATTTTTGTTTTCTTTCAAATTTTTAAAGTCATAAATTAAACTGTCTGGCAAATCCAAAATTTCTTTAAAAAAATTAATATCAAATCGGTTTCCTGCAAGATATTTGTAAAATAAATTCATATTTTCTTCTGAAAAAGAAGCGCGTTTTATTTTATTAGCAACTTTCATAAAGTCTTTTTCATAATCTGAAATAATCTTGATTGGTTCTTGAAATGTATTGTTGTTAAAGTTTTCTAAATATTCAATATATGACTTCAACGGATTATAAAAAGTCTTTTTATTCATATCTCTATCATTAAGTATAAATAAACAAAAAATTCCTAATTCATCCATTCTATTTTTTAGAACTTCAAGAGCCGCTTTTTTTTGAGAAACAACTAAAGATGTTTTATCATACATTAAAACATTAGTAATAATATTAGAAATTGTCTGCGATTTTCCTGTCCCAGGAGGCCCCCAAATAATAGTATTTTGATTAAGTGCCGATATAACTGCTTTATCTTGCGATAAATTTGAATGCTGCGTTTTATAAAATCCAAAATTTTTTTTAAACATAACGGATTTAACTGTTGCTTTATAAATATTTTTGTCAAACTCCACATCTAATATTTTGTCTACTATTCCATCTTCAATTATTTTAACCATTGTTTTTCTTAAGTAACCTCCAGTTGGCTCAAAAAAACCTAAAGCAACCCCTGGTCAAAAATCAATTTTTGAACTTATTATTTCTTCATCATTAAAATTAGGAACAAATCCCGAAAGTGTAAGCGGGATATGAAAATTTTGTGATCATGACTTTTGAACTGTTTCATAAAGTTCTTTAATCGACATTTTAGAAAAATCAAAATCAATATCAAAAAGAAATCCATTTGACTCCAAAAAATATGTAAGTTTTTCATTTATTTTTATGTCTCCAATAGAAGTTAAAGAAACATTTGAATTTTTGATTCTAATATTTACTTCCTTGAAAAAAAGTGGTGCTTGTATTGATTTGTTTTCAATCTTAACAGTTACATATATAAAACCCAAATGTAAGGGCCAAAGGTTATTTTGTTCATTTAATGATTGGGCTTTATTTAACATTATTTTTCAATTAAATGTGGATTTTTGCTTTTTTAGTTCTGCAATTTGAATCATTTTTA
This sequence comes from uncultured Mycoplasma sp., assembly GCA_947039385.1. Lineage (GTDB taxonomy): Bacteria > Bacillota_I > Bacilli_A > Mycoplasmatales > Metamycoplasmataceae > UBA710. The sequence goes on along the minus strand of CAMQYR010000014.1, from coordinate 1,062 downwards.
TTTTTATTTCTTCTAGTTTTAAATTTTGTTTTGTTGAAGAAATCATTTTTTTGATTTCTTCCGGTAATTCATCATTAAAAGATTTATACAATTTTTCAATTTCATCAAGGTTTTGCAAATTTTTAATATTTTTAATAAAAGATAATGTGTCACTATTTGTTAAAGATAAAGAAAAAATTCTATTGATTATTATTTTGTCAAAAAAATCATTTCCAAACTTTTTACTTATATCAAATGAGTTTTTATTATTGATATTAGAAAATAAACATGAATCATTAATGGATATATTTAAAAGATTGTTGAGGATTTTTTTATATTTTTGTTTTTTTTCATTACTTGAATTTTTATTATCTATATTATTCATAAAAATATTATACATAATAATATAAATAACTAATAATATAATGGATAGACTAGGACATAAATCTGGGACACTCAAAAGAAAGATTGTGTTTTATGTCCAAACAACTAAAACCGAACGAATGAATATATTTTTTTAATTTATACGAAGAAGATTATTTTCAATGAAAAATAGACTATCAAGGGCAAATTAACAAAAAGCACAATTACAATTTTTCAATGGACGAATTAAAAAGAAAAACTAAAATATTTACTAATGAATAAAAAATACAGTTAAACTAAAAATAATAAAAATTGATTCTACTCATTTACCTAAAAAAGATATTGATAAAATGCTTGAACATTATTATGAAATTTTGGAACGAGATAAAAACAATAAAATAATTTAAAAATCAAATGCTTCTATTAGAGCTTTAGAAAATGTTGTAATTTACAGCAAGTCAAGTATTCACAGAATCAAAAATAACAAGTTAAAGCAGGTTAGTAAAAAACAAACAGAATGAAGTTCATTGAAGAAGCGATTAAGAAAGAAGTAAGGAATAGGAAGGGAATAATCGGAAGAGAACCCTTAACCCAATTTTTAAGAATAAAAAATCCATTAATTAATCTTTCTTCTAGACAAATAGGTAGATAAATGTCTAAATTAGGGTTAAATTGCACAATAAGATCTCAAAAAATAAAAGTTAAAGAGATTAAAAATAC
>CAMQYR010000013.1 GCA_947039385.1 uncultured Mycoplasma sp. | reverse complement strand
AGCTAGTGGCCATAAAATATAATAGAACATCTTTTGCTATTAATAAAGAAATCAAAAAAATTAGATTAATTATTCAAGAAAAATTAGACAATTCTATAAATTAATGTATTCTATATTTAAAAGTTATTTTTAATATTTAATGTATAATATTTTAATGAAAAAAAAAGTTGCACTTGCTTGCCAAAATTGCAAAATTAAAAATTATTATACTAATAAATCAAATGATAGTCGTATAGTTGTAAATAAGTTTTGCAATAAATGTCGAGCTCATCATGAACATAAAGAGGAAAAATAATGGATAATAGTGAAGTTAATTATAATGACAAAAAAGTAGATAATCAAACAATGATTCATGAAATGAAACCTCATGTAATGAAGAATTTTGAGAAAGAACTAAAAAGAACTAAATGACCAACCGATAAAAAAAATAATAAAAATTTTTTTTTAATATTTGTATTTATTTTAATATTGACGGGGTTTTTTGCTTTAATTTCTTTAGGGGCAACCGAAATAATAAAATTGATAGGAGCAAAATAATATGAATAATAAATTAAAAATGGAATGATATATGGTTTCAACAGTTTCGCAAAAAGAAAAAATAGTAATTGATACAATAAAAAACAAAATTTTAGTAGAGGGAATGAGTCATCTTTTTGAAGAATTTAAAATTTTTATGCAACCAGTAATTACAAATGCAGAATTATTGAAAAAAACAAAAGGGAAAGAATATTCTGTCAAAATGGAAAATATTTATAAAGGTTATTTATTTATAAAAATGATTATGACTGATGAAGCATGATTTGCTGTAAGAAATACAGAATATGTAACTGGTTTAGTTGGATCTTCTGGTAAAGGTACTAAACCAACACCAATTAGCTTAAGACAAATTCAAAAATCAATTGATATGGAAATTTTGAAGAAAAAAGAGTTTAAGGATTTAGAATATAAAAATCCATTTGAAGTAGGATGTGTTATTGAAGTTACTAATGGTTCATTTTCTGGAGAAAAAGGTAAAATTATTGAAACGGATGCAGAACACCAATTGGCAATTGTAGAAATAGAATCCTTTGGTAGAAAAGTTCCAACAGAATTTTCATATAAATTATTATCATTAATTATTAAGTAAATATTTTGTTTTGTCAATTTTTTACAATCAAAAACGCTTTATTTAAATGTATTTTATTTTAGTAGTGTAGCAGTGGTTTTGTGAGAGTGTTTGGGTAATTTTTATAAGTAAAATATTATTGTTGACAATAAGAAAATGCAAAATATCAACTTTTCAATTTAATTTTAAAATTTATATTTTTTTTTCTATTATAATATTTAAGCAATTATAAAAATAATTGCTACAAAATTTGGAGGAGTAGCAAAGCGGCCAAATGCAGGTGGCTGTAACCCATTTTCTTCGGATTCGGGGGTTCGAATCCCTCCTCCTCCACCATTTTTGCCCCTTAGCCAAGCGGAAAGGCACTGGCTTTTGGTGCCGGCATGCGTAGGTTCGAATCCTACAGGGGCAGCCATATCATCCATATATTGGATGTTTTTTTTTGTTTTTTTTCAAAAACTATATAATTAAATAATGAAAGCAATCAAACAAATAACTCCAATAGAAGAAAACTTTTCAAAATGATATATAGATGTTGTTACTAATGGACAACTAATAGAGTATGGACCAATTAAAGGAACTATGATTTTTAAGCCAAATTCGTATGGAATTTGAGAAAACATTCAGTTTTACTTTAACAAAATAATTAAAAAACAAGGAATAAGAAATGTTTATTTACCTATGTTAATTCCATCTAGTTTAATATCTAAAGAAAAAAATCACATTAGTGGATTTGCTCCAGAATTAGTAACAATAACCAAAGTTGGTAACAAAAATCTTGCAGAGGAAATTTACATAAGACCAACTTCGGAAGTATTATTTGCTGAGTTTTTCAAAACAGAAATCAATTCTTATAATGACTTACCATTATCCTATAATCAATGAGCAAATGTTTTAAGGTGAGAGAAAACTACAAATCCATTTTTGCGTAATACTGAGTTTTTATGACAAGAAGGGCACACTTGTCACTCTAGTGAAGAAGAAGCAAAAAAAATGACTCTTAATATGTTGGAAATATATAAAAACTTTCTTAGAGATTATTTAGCAATTCCTACAATTATTGGTACAAAAACTGAACTCGAAAAATTTTCAGGAGCAGTTTCAACCTTTACTTTAGAAGCGATGATGAAAGACGGGAAAGCTCTTCAAAGTGGAACAAGTCATTTTTTAGGTCAAAACTTTTCAAATATATTTGATATTTCTTACAAATCAAAAGAAAATAAACAAGAATTTGTTTATCAAACATCTTGAGGAATTTCCACAAGATTAATAGGTGCAATTATAATGACACATGGTGATAATAGAGGAATTGTGATTCCGCCAAAAATAGCTCCAATACAAATTGATATTATTGAAATAATGGGCGACAAAAATACTAATGTAAAACAAATATCAAATCAAATATTTAATGATTTGGAAGATATGTATTCAATAAGAATTGACAATTCAAAAAAAAGCGTAGGGTTTAAAGCATCTCAATCAGAAATAGAAGGAATACCTATAAGAATTGAAATAGGTCCTAGAGAAATTTTGAGTAATGAAGTTGTTGTTGTGCGTAGGGATACTCTGAAAAAAGAGAATGTTAATATTAAGAATTTAAAACCATTTATAAATAACATTATTAACTTAATACAAAGTGATATGTTAAGAAATGCAGAAAAAAGATTAGAAGAAAACATTGTTATAGCGACAACATACTCTGAATTCAAAGAGTTCATTAAACAAAACAAATTTGTTTTAACCCCAATAATAGATAATAATGAATATGAGGAAAAAATAAAATTAGAGACAACAGCAACAGCAAGATGTATTCCTCTTGAATTAAAAGTCCCTAATGAAGGTACTTGTATTTTTTCTAAAACAAAAACAAACAGGTTTATTATTTATGCAAAATCTTATTAAATAATATAATCAATGGTAAAATATATAAAAATAAAAGAGGTGAATTATGATACATGAGGTAAGAAGCACAGAAGAAATAAATAAAATATTAGGAATTGAGAAAATGGTAGTTATTTTAAATTTTCATTCAGAAACTTGTGGTCCTTGCGTTATGCAAATGCCAATATTAGAAGATTTGTCAAATAATTTTAAAGTAACATTATTAACATTTAATGTTGAAATTGACAAAGATAACACCCTTGATAAATTTGGTATTGCTGCAACACCAACAACTAAAATTTATAAAGATGGTAAGATGTTATTTACGCATTCTGGGTTTATGCCATATGAAGAGTGGAAAACAGAATTATCAAAATATTTGTAAAAAATAAAAAAAATAATTTTGATGTTGAATGTTTTTTTATAGATCTTGACGGCACTACCCTAGATAAAAAAAAGAATTCTATTTCAAATACAAACATTAGCAAGATAAGAGAAGTTAATAAAAATACACCTGTTGTAATATCTACTGGAAGACGTTTTGGGGATAAAGTTAAAAAATTAATGCTTATGTTAGATATTAAGTATGCAATTTGTCAAAACGGATCTATTATTGTAAATAATAAATTCGAAATTTTAAAAGACATTACTATTGACACTTCTATGGTTAAATCAATAAAATTTTTTGCTATAAAAAATAGAATTGCTATTATTCCAAATTCTCAGTACAAGATTTATAATTCTAATTGATACATGAAACCTTTTATTTTTTTTGATAAAAAACATTATTTTAATGTTAAAAATTTTGACGAAATCCAAAAATATAATAAATTAATATTGACCGGATGTTCAAAGAAAAAATTATTTAGAATTTTTAATGAACTTAAAAATAATTATCCAGCATTATCTATAAAAACATCTGCAAATGATTGAATAATCGAAATAACTGATAAATTAGCAACCAAAGGGTTGGCGTCTGTTTTTGTTTCAAAAATGTTAAATATAAATCCTAAAAACGGTGTTCATATTGGTGACTCAATGAACGATACAACAACTTTAGATTATTTAGGGGCATTGATAGCTATGGGAAATTCGTCTAAACATTTACTTGATGTGGCGACACATATAGGTCCTAATTATAAAAAAGCAGGTCTTTCAAAAGTTTTGAATGGTGAATTTTTTGAAAACCCTTCAAAAAAATAATTATTTAGAACAACTCTTTAATGTATAATTTTTAAAGTATATAAATTGGCACCATAGCCAAATGGCCAAGGCATGGGTCTGCAACACCCTGATTACGAGTTCGAATCTCGTTGGTGCCTCCATTTTATGCGCTCGTAGCTCAATTGGATAGAGTGCTTGGTTACGGCCCAAGAGGTTGAGGGTTCAAGTCCTTCCGAGCGCGCCATATAATCTTAAATGATTGCCTATTTATACAAAAAATTAAAATGTTTTTTATCAACTAACCTTAATAAGATTAATTTTTTAATAAAATTCTTTATTTTTTCTTCATTAAAAATGCCCTCTCTTTTTATTGACATTTCTGTTAATTTTACAAGGTTTTTATAAATAACATTTTTAGTATTTTCGTTATATCAGTTTTTATGTGTTTGAAAGTCATTATGATCCACGATAGAAAACCTTTTTCCAGGATATTTTTTAATATCATAATCATAATCAATATATTTAATTGTTTCATCTTCATAAAAAAAAGGTGACGAAAGATTCGCGTAATAATAAAATCCATCTTCCTTTACTGTTAAAGTAGCATTAAAAAAATTGGTTGTTGAAAAAAATCACAAAATAGGGTCCAAAATAATCCATTTTTGTTTTTTTAATTCCTGAACTTTTGTTTTATTTAATAAAACAATTACATAATCTTTAGATGAACCTACAATTCTTACTCCATTTCATTGTCTATAAAGAGTACCATCATATTTATAGGCTTGTATGTTTATAAATTCTCTATTTATAATTTTTTTATTCATTCATGAAATTATAATACTTTTGTTTCTTTTTAATATTATTTACAACATTTTAGTATCATTTAAGTTATGAGATTAAGAAATAACCCTGAAGCTAATTCTATTATAGAAAAACATTCTAGTGTTATAAAAGAAATTCCGATTATTTTAAATGAAAACACAATTCTTGAGGTTGGAATGGGCAAGGGTGAAATGATAACCCAAATGGCAATGAATGAACCAAATAAACAATTTATTGGAATTGAAAAATTTCCAACAGTAATTTTGAATGCTTTAAAAACAATAGATGAGCATAAAATTACTAATCTGAAGATAGTTTGCCAAGATGTTTTAAAATTAGCAAACTCATTTAAAGGAAGAGCATCTACTATTTGACTAACTTTTAGTGACCCTTGGCCTAAGAAAAAACACTTTAAAAGACGTTTAACTTATGATGTATATTTAAAAATATATAAAAAAATTTTGCAGAAAGATGGACTTTTGAAAATAAAAACGGATAGTGATGCTTTATATAATTTTTCATTAGAATCCTTAGTAAAAAACAAAACAAAAATTATTTATAAAACAACGGATTTATATTCATCTGAAAAAATAAAACATAATATACCTACAGGTTATGAAATAAAATGACATAATCGTGGCAAAAACATCAATTACATTGAGGCAAAAACATATTAAAAAACACAATAAAGAATTTTTTTAATATGTTTTTAAAGCTTAAAATGGTATAATTTAATATAAAAACACCACAAAACTTTTAGGAATGAGAAACATATGTTAATTTTTGATATTGATGATAAAGACAAAAATAAATTAAATGAGAATGATGATGATCAATATAATGTTGATGAAGATGATTTAAAAGTTGTTTTCTTAGACACTAAAGAAATTGTAAAAATCGATGTTGATGAAGACGAACAAGAGATTCCTCAAGATAAAGACGCTTATGAAGTTAAATCACAAATAATTTCTGAAGAGACACCTTCTTTATCACCAATACAAGTTTCTGTTGAAATGAGATCTTCATTTCTTGAATATGCTATGTCTGTTATTGTTTCTAGAGCTCTTCCTGATGCAAGAGATGGATTAAAACCGGTTCACAGAAGAATTTTATTCTCTATGTCGGAATTAGGATTAAACTCAAGTTCTCAATATAAAAAATCAGCTCGTATAGTTGGAGATGTTCTTGGTAAATATCACCCTCATGGAGATTCCGCCATTTATGAATCAATGGTAAGAATGGCGCAAGAGTTTTCATTGAGATATCCTCTAATTGATGGTCATGGAAACTTTGGTTCAATTGATGGCGATTCCGCTGCTGCTATGCGGTATACTGAAGCAAGAATGTCTAAAATAGCATCTGAAATGATTGATGGAATTAAAAAAGAAACAGTTAATTTTATGCCTAATTATGATGACTCAGAACTTGAACCTGTGGTTTTACCTTCAAGGTTTCCCAATCTTTTGGTTTCTGGGTCTGTTGGTATTGCTGTTGGTATGGCTACAACAATACCACCACATAATTTAAAGGAAGTTATTGATGGTGTGATTGCTTTAGCAAGAAACCCAGAAATTACAATAAATGAATTAATGGGGCTTGTTAAAGGTCCTGATTTTCCGACTGGTGCGATAATTTTAGGTAGAAGAGGAATCATTGATGCATATACCACAGGTAGAGGAACAATCACAACAAGATCTAAAACCCACATTGAAGTTTTAAAAAATGGAAAAACCAGAATAGTTGTAACCGAAATTCCTTTTGATGTTAAAAAACCGGCAGTAATTGAAAAAATTGCTCAACTAGTAAAAGAAAGAAGAATTGATGGTATAACTGATTTAAGAGATGAAACATCAAGAAAAGGAATAAGATTAGTAATTGAATTAAGACGCAATGTGGTTCCTGAAGTTTTGCTAAATCAATTATTCAAAATGACCAATTTACAATCCAACTATAGTGTTAACATGATTGCATTAGTTGATGGTGAACCTAAAATTTTAAATTTAAAATTAGCACTTGAAGTATATTTGAAACATCAAGTGGATGTTATAACTAGACGTACTCAATTCGAACTTGATAAAGCTGAAGCAAAAGCTCATATTTTAAGAGGTTTAACAATTGCTATAGAAAATATTGATGCGATTATTGCATTAATTAAACAATCAAAAACAGATATAGATGCACAAACAGCTTTAATAAAAAAATATAGTTTATCTGAAAAACAAGCAAAAGCAATTACAGAAATGCGTTTAGGAAGACTAACAGGATTGGCAATTGAAAAAATGGCTGAGGAATTGCAATCACTAGTTGAACAAATTAATTATTATAATGATATCTTAGGGTCAAAAGAGAAAACAATTAATTTAATTATTTTAGAATTAGAAGAAATCAAAAATAAATACTCTGATGCAAGAAGAACTGAAATTGACATTAATAATATTGGCGACATTAATGATGAAGACTTAATTCCTGAAAAAAATATTTTAATCACAATGTCAACAAGAGGATATGTAAAAAGAATTCCCTTGGTTGAATACAAAGTTCAAAAACGAGGTGGTGTTGGTTCTTCGACACAAACAACTTATTCAGATGATGATGTTAGCAAGATAATTTCCACTACAACACATACAGACTTATTGATTTTTACTTCCTATGGAAGGGTTTATAGATTAAGAGCACATCAAATACCAGAATTATCTAAACAAGCAAAAGGGTTACCATTTCAAAACATTATCCAAATTCAAAAAGATGAGAAAATTATATCTATGTTAACTACTAATTCATATAATGACAATGAATATTTAATGACAATAACTGAAAATGGAATCATTAAAAAAACACCTATTTCTCAATATGAAAGAATTAATAAAAATGGAAAAATAGCTTTGAAAATGAAAGAAAATGACAAACTTATTAAAGCGATGAAAGTTAATGGAGATGGCGAAATAGTTATTGGGTCTAATAATGGTAAAGTTGTTAGATTTCAAGTTAATCAAGTAAGGTCAATGTCAAGAACTGCAACAGGTGTAATTGGTATGAAATTTGATATTGAAAGTGACAAAGTTATTGGTGCATCAAATACTACAGAGGGTGAAATTGTTCTTTCTATTGGTGCATCTGGTTTTGCAAAAAAAACACCTCTTGAAGATTATAGACAAACAAAAAGGGGTGCAAAAGGTGTTAAATCAATTAATGTTGAAAAATCAGGATCTCTTGTGTTTGTAGGATTAGTAAAAGGAACTGAAGATGTTATGGTGATAACGAATAAAGGTATTGTAATTAGAACTACTCTTGAACAAATCAACGAAACAAGTAGAGCAACCAAAGGCGTTAAAATCATCAACATAAAAAACAATTCTAAAATTAATTCAGTTACAGTTATTGATATGGAAGAAATTGAAAAAGAAGTTGATGAGGAAATTTCAAAAACACAAGAGATTCTTTTGACAAATCCAAAAGACACAAATTAAAGAAACTAATATTTGTCACTTCATTGTGATATGAACTAAAAATATATTTTGTATAACTCTTGTTTTGAATGTTTGTATGATTATAGTTTTAACTAGTGTAATAATAATAATGTTATAAAATTTTTAAAAATAAGTGTTTTTTTAAATTTTTCAATGCAAAGATATATAATAATAATACTTATGATAAAAGAATAATAAGTTAAAGGAAATTAGATTATGAATAAATTCAATGTAGTATTAGCTAGAAATATAGAAAGTGTACCAAAAGTTATTTATGATTTTTCTCAAACAGTGGCCTTTTCTCATTATAACTATCTTTCAGCACAATTGCCAATAGAACCATCAACAGGAAAATTAGTTCAAGGAGGAATCCAAGAGCAAGCACTTCAATGTTTTAAAAATATAGAAGCAATTGTTATGGGAATTAATCATATTATGTCAGACATAATAAGGATTACTATTTTCACTAAAAGTTTAAAAGATGTAGATGCTGTGAAAGAAGTTTATAAAACATTTTTCACAACTTATTTACCTACTATGACTATAGTGGTTGTTAAAAATATTCCAATGAATTCATTGGTTCAAGTAGAAGCTGTAATGACTTGTGGAGAAGGAACAATTCCTAATGCACCTCAAGCTGGTGATTTAATTAAAATTGCTCGAAATACAGAAAATGCACCAATTTGTGATTTTAGTTCTCAAACAGTGGCCTTTTCACATTATAATAACATTACAACACAATTGCCAATTGATTTAAAAACTGGTAAATTAGTTGAAGGTGGAATTCAAGATCAAGTAAAACAAGCATTAAGAAATATAAAAAATATTTTAGAAAGTATTGATGTTCCTATGGATGATATTGTAAAAACAACAATTTTTGTTAAGGACTTAAACTTAAAAAATGAAGTAAAAGAAGCATATAAAACATTTTTTCCAGATTCGGCAATAGCTAGAACTGTTGGTTATTTTCCTGCGTGTTCATTTATTGAAGTTGAAGAAATATCTTTGGATTCTTTAGTTCAAATTGAAGTGGTTGTTTCTCATGGTGATGGAACTCCTCCTCAACAAGTGGAAGATCGTCATGGATTAGTTATAAAAGCTAATAATACAGATAAAGCACCTAAAAATTGTTTCTCTACACAAACAGTTGCCTTTTCACATTATAACCATATTTCTGCACAATTACCAATTGATATAAATGGTGACATTAAAGAACAAACTTTGGGATGTTTAGAAAATATTAAAAATATAGTGGAAAGTATTGAACATAAAATGGATGATATTGTTAAATTAAATATTTTTGTAAAAAACCTTAAAGATATGGATATAGCAAGTCCAATTATTAAATCTTTTTTTAGCAAAACAATGCCAGCCGGAAGAGTTGTTGAAGTTTCAAATATTGAAAAAAACGCTTTAATTCAAATAGAAGCAGTTGTTTCAAATGCTGAGGGAACTCCTCCAAAACAAAACAAATAATAAATAGCAATAAATAAACATTTAATGTTTATTGTGTAAATAGTTATTTTTCAAGTGCTTTCATTTTTTATTACTTTAAATTTATTATTTTTTTACCTTCAAATTGGTATTTTGAACTATAAATAAATCCATCTAATGCCTCAATCGCCAAATAATTTGTGTGTTTAACAATAGTTGCTTCAAATATTTTGACTCTCTTATTATTTATTTTCAAAAATGCTCCTGGATTGGAATTATAGGCTCTGATTTTATTAATCATATTTTTAGCATAATCCTTATTCAAGAAACTATTTTCTTTTGATAATTTTGGAGCGAAAGTTACTTTGTTAGTATTTTGAATAGTTGTAATAAAATCATTATTAACAAAACGATTCAATCAATTAGTAATTAAATCTCTTGCAAGTAATGACAATTTTTCGAATAAAATATCACTAGAGTAATAATTCATAATATCAAATGTTTCAGTAAAAATAATATCACCTGCGTCCATTTTTTTAATCATATATATCAATGATATTCCTGTTTGTTTGTCTCCATTTAATAATGCATGTTGAATGGGAGCGGCGCCTCTATATTTTGGTAATAGTGAACAATGAATGTTAATTGATCCAATTTTTGATAAAGATAAAATGTTATTTGGAATTAATTGTCCAAAAGCTGCTGTTAAAAAAACATCAAAACTCAATAATTTTAATTCTTCGAAAATGAAACTAATATCCTTTGATTGAAATAATTTAATATTATACTTAATTGCCAAATCTTTTACAGGAGAAGAAATAATTTTCATTCCGCGACCCGATTTTTTGTCTGGTTGAGTAATGATGCCTACAACATTAAAATTATTAATAATTTTTTCAAATATAGGAACGGAAAAATGAGGTGTTCCAGCCAATAAAATTTTAATCACAAAATGCCTCCAAAATAATATTTTCTACTTTGTTATTATGAATAATCATAAGTTATTTTATGATATTATTAAAAATAAATATATATTAAAAGGTTATTTATGATAGGAATTTTTACATCAGAATCGGTTGGCAAAGGACATCCTGACAAAATTTGTGATCAAATTTCTGATGCAATATTAGATGAAGTTCTTAGAAAAGATGAAAATGCAAAAGTTGCTATTGAAGTTATGGCTTCTAATAGATTAATAATAATTGGCGGTGAGTTAACAACAACAACATATGTCGACTTTGTTAAAATTGCTTGAAAAATTCTAATGCAACTAGACTATACTGAAAATGACTTTTCCATTTTATCAAATGTTAACAAACAATCAGAAGAAATAAGGAATAGTGTTGATTTAGAAAATGAAATTGGTTCTGGAGATCAAGGAATGATATTTGGTTATGCAACTAAAGAAACAGATAGTTTTATGCCTATTGCCATCACTGTAGCTCATGAGTTGGTTAAAAAAGCTGAAGAGTTAAGACTCAACAAAAATATTAGGGAAATAAAAGCTGACATGAAGTCACAGGTTACCGTAGAATATAACAAAGATGGAACCATTGATATTAAAACGGTCTTAATGTCTATTCAACACTCTCCTAACTATGATGCTCAAAAATTTGAAAATGATGTTAAGGAACAAATCATTATTCCAACTATTAATAAGTTTTTTAAAAACAAAAACTATAAAATTTTAATTAACCCATCAGGTAGCTTTGTTGTTGGTGGGCCTATTGGTGATACGGGATTAACAGGAAGAAAAATAATCGTCGATACATATGGCGGAATGTCACGTCATGGAGGTGGTTCTTTTAGCGGGAAAGATTGCACAAAAGTTGATCGTTCTGCTGCTTATGCAGCAAGATGAGTTGCAAAAAATTTGGTTGCTTCAGGAATTGCTGATAAAATTGAAATACAATTATCATATGCTATTGGAGTTACAAAGCCTATATCTATATATGTAGAAACATTCGAAACCGAAAAAATTTCAATATCTAAAATTTATGAAATTATTGATATTGTTTTTGATTTATCGCCAAAAGGAATCATAAACAATTTAGAATTAAAAAAACCCTGATATTTACCAACAGCAACATATGGTCATTTTGGAAGAAGTGACTTAAAATTACCATGAGAAAAATTAAATAAATTAGAAGAAATTAAAAAAACACTAAACAAAATTATTTTTTTGAAATAATGTTATAATTATTTTAATAATTCAAAGAATAAATTAAAAAAAAGGGGTAAATATGTCGGCAATTATAAATGTACATGCAAGAGAGGTTTTAGATTCTCGTGGTAATCCTACCATTCAAGTTGAAGTATTTACAGAAATGGGAGGATTTGGTTCATCAATAGTTCCTTCTGGTGCTTCAACGGGTTCTAGAGAAGCTTTAGAATTGAGAGATAAAGGTTCAAAATATGAAAGTAATTGATTTGGTGGAAAAGGTGTTATGTTAGCTGTTAATAATGTTAATGATAGAATAGCTCCTCAAATCATTGGTGTTGATGTAAGAGAACAACGTTTAATTGATGAATTAATGATTAAATTAGATGGTACCAAAACGAAATCAAAACTTGGTGCTAATACAATACTTGGTGTTTCTATAGCTGTTCTTAAAGCTGCAGCAAATGAAATGGATATGCCTCTATATCGTTATATTGGCGGGGTAAATGCAAGAACATTACCAGTTCCAATGTTAAATGTTATTAATGGTGGAGAACATGCAACAAATACACTAGATTTTCAAGAATTTATGATTATGCCTATAGGTGCAAAATCATTTAAAGAAGCTATTCAAATGGCTAACAAAGTATTTCATAATTTATCATCATTACTACATGATGCGGGACATGGAACTCAAGTTGGTGATGAAGGTGGATTTGCTCCAAATTTAAGAAACCATGAAGAAGCTTTAGATTTTTTGGTGAAAGCAATTGAGAAAGCAGGATTTAATCCAGCTATTAGTGGTTCAAAAGCAATTGCGATTGCATTGGATCCAGCAGCTAGTGAATTTTATACTAGTGGAAAATATGTATTTAAAAAACTTAAAAACGCTATGGCTACAAAAAAACCAGGATTTGAAAATATGAATGATAAAGTTGAATTTACACCATATGAGATGATTGAATATTATGACAAATTAATTAAAAGATATCCAATAATTTCAATAGAAGATGGGTTTGCTGAATCAGATTGATCTGGATTTGAAAAAATGAATGAAAAATTTGGAAAAAATTATCAAATTATGGGAGATGATTTAACAGTAACTAACAAAGAAATTTTAGCTGTAGCAATAAAAGAAAACGCTATCAACTCGATTTTAATTAAACTAAACCAAATTGGAACAGTATCAGAAACAATTGAAACAATTGAAATGGCACATAAGGCAGGAATGACAGCAGTTGTTTCTCACCGTTCAGGTGAATCTGAAGATACTACAATTGCAGATTTAGCTGTAGCATTAAACACAGGTCAAATTAAAACAGGTTCATTATCAAGATCAGATAGAGTTGCAAAATACAATAGATTATTAACAATTGAAGAAGAATTAGGCATTACAGCAGAGTTTAATGGTGAAGCGACATTTCATAATTTAAAATGAAACGTTAAAGATGCTAAAAATAATATATAATTATTAAAAAAATAAAAAATAAGAAGTGAGCAAACACTTTTAAAATAGGAGAATAAAATGGCAAAAGAAGATTTTGATAGAACGAAAGAACACGTTAATATAGGTACAATTGGTCATGTTGATCATGGTAAAACAACATTAACAGCCGCAATTGCAACAGCTCTTTCAAAAAAAGGGCTTTCAAAAGCACAAGATTATGCATCAATTGATAAAGCGCCAGAGGAAAAAGCGCGTGGTATTACTATTAATACTTCACATATAGAATATGAAACTTTGACAAGACATTATGCTCATGTTGATTGTCCAGGACATGCTGATTATGTTAAAAACATGATTACAGGTGCTGCACAAATGGATGGTGCAATATTAGTTGTTGCTGCAACAGATGGACCAATGCCACAAACTAGAGAGCATATTTTACTTTCTAAACAAGTTGGAGTGCCTAAAATGGTAGTATTTTTGAATAAAATTGATATGTTAGGAACTCCTGAAGAAGCTAATGAAATAATCGAATTAGTTGAAATGGAAGTAAGAGGATTATTATCTGATTATGAATATGATGGAGATAATGTTCCGGTTATTACAGGTTCTGCTCTTAAAGCTTTACAAGGTGATGCAACATATGAACAAAAAATATATGATTTAATGGATGCAGTAGATTCTTATATTCAAGCTCCACCTCGTGAAAAAGATAAACCATTTTTAATGGCTATAGAAGATGTGTTTACTATTACAGGGCGTGGAACTGTGGCTACAGGACGTGTAGAACGTGGAGAATTAAATATTAATGATGATGTTGAAATAGTTGGAATTCATCCAACAAAAAAAGTAACAGTAACAGGTATTGAGATGTTTAGAAAAAATTTAAAACAAGCTATGGCTGGAGATAATGTAGGACTTTTATTAAGAGGTGTTGCAAGAGAAGAAATTGAACGTGGTCAAGTGCTTGCTAAACCAGGATCAATCATTCCTCATACAGAATTTAAGGCAGAAATTTATGCGCTTAAAAAAGAAGAGGGTGGACGTCATACACCATTTTTTAAAAATTACAAACCTCAGTTTTACTTTAGAACAACTGATGTTACTGGTGGTATTGAATTACCAGCAAGCAAAGAAATGGTTATTCCAGGAGATAATATTGAACTTACAGTTAAACTTATTTACCCAGTGGCTGTGGAAGAAGGTACTAAATTTTCTATTCGCGAAGGTGGAAGAACTGTTGGTGCTGGATCAGTAACTCAAATTATTAAATAAAATAATTTTTTACTTCAAAACAAATTTTAAAATCATTTATTTAAAAAGTAAATGTTTTTTTATATTATTTAATTTATTAAACAATATAAACATAAGTAAATACAAACTCTTAATTAAAAAGGAAATCTTTTGCAAAAAAAAATAAGAAATGCTAAAATGTGACAAATGAATAAAAGTGACTATCAAAATATAATATTGGGTTCATTTTTTAGTCTTTTATCAGCCGTCTTTGGAGCAGTACTGCCTTTTTTGTTGGGTGAAATTATAAATGAGGTAGTGAAGGCAATAAGCAGTAGTGCTTCTAGCAACAATGTTATAGTCTTTCCTATAAAAGCAGTAATATTAAATATGTTATTAATGCTTTTATTTGGTTTTTTTGGTTTATTATTCACATATTTTGGGAGAAGAGTACTTGCTAAATTTTCAACAATAAAGCTTGCAGAAATTAGGAGCAATGTTTTTGTTAAGATACAATATCTTTCTCCAGAAGATTTAAAAGATCATAAAGATTATTCTCTTTTAACGAGATTACAATTAGATAATCTTAATTATGCAACATATTTAAATTTCTTATTTATTACATTTATTCCAATGGTATTTAGATTTATAACATTTTCAATTATGTGTTTATGATTAAATTATATTGTTGCATTAGTGATAATTGGGTTTTCAATTTTATTTTATATAGTAATTTCGCTTTTATCAGTTAATGCTGAAAAGAGTTATATTAAAGTGTTGGAATCAATAGACAAACTAAACAAAATAATCAAAGAAAATATCACAGGGGCCAGAGTTGTTAAGGCATTTAACTTAAAACAAAGACAAAGACAAAGATTTATTAAAATAAATGATTTTTTAGTTAAAACTTCAATTAAAGCAGAGAAAAACGTTTTTGGTGGGTGACCATTTTCGTTAGCTTTTGTTGCATCAATGTCAGTAATTGTAATATTAGTTTTTTCCTTATTGACATGAGTTATACCAAATAATCAAGTAAATAAAGGAGAAATAATATCATTTATTAATTATTCATATTTAATAATATGATCGGTTTTTGAATTTATTGTAATTAAAATATTTTATGCTAGATCACATGCATCTAAATTAAGAATACAGGAAATTATAAATTTAAAAAATAATCATTTTAATGAACAAGGAGTTCCATTTAAAGAAGGAGATATTATTTTTAACAATGTATCTTTCAAGTATAATTCTGAATCCATTGATTATGTTTTAAAAAATATTTCTTTTACAATAAAAAAAAATACTAGAGTAGGTATAATTGGACCAATAGGAAGTGGAAAATCAACATTAATCAATCTTATAACAAGACTATTTGATTCTCAAAGTGGTGAAATAAAAATCGGTGGAATTAATTTAAAAGATATAAGTACCAAGGATTTAATAAACAATATTTCAATTTCATTTCAACAAAAATATTTATTTGCAGGAACAATAAAATCAAATATTTTATTTGGAAATAAAAATTTAACAAATGATGAAATATTAGAGCTATTAACTATATCAGAAATGAGAACATTTATTGATTCCAAAAAAGAAGGAATTAATTATAAATTAGAGCAAAATGGTCAAAATTTATCTGGCGGTCAAAAACAAAGAATAGCAATTGCAAGAGCATTGTCAAAAGAATCTAAAATATTAATTTTTGATGATGCCACATCTGCTCTAGATAATATTACTGAAAAAAAAATATTGCAATCAATTAATGAAATAAAACAAAATATCACTCAGATTTTTGTAGCTCAAAAAATTTCGACAATCAAAGAAATGGATCAAATCATCGTTTTAGATAAAGGTTTCATTGTTTGTCAAGGAACCCATAATGATTTAATAAAATCATGTAATGTTTATAAGGAAATAAATGAATTTCAAGATAAGGAAATAAAATAATGTCCAAGAAACAAAATAAATTCTCAATGCCCAGTATGCAGTTATGAAAACTAATAAAATTATTTTATCAGTTTTTTAAAGCAGATAAAGTTTTATTAATAGTTTGTTTAATAATTTCTATAATCTCCACCGCATCCATAATCATGGGATCAATTTTTACAGGATTTACATTAGATGAATTTATTCGTGCTTTTGGTGAAAAATCTCCAAAAGGAACCACTATATCAGAAAAGGAAATATTAAGAATAGTATATATGTTTTTAGCAGCAATATCTTGTTACATTACTTATTTTGTTACAAATCATAGTTTGTTTATGATAACAATTTCTCTTTCATATAGAGCTGGCTCAAGAATACGACATGCTGTTTTTGAAAAGTTAATTTCTGTTTCTATAAAATATATTGATAAAAATAAAGCTGGCGAATTAATTTCAAGAACTACAACAGATGTAGATCAATTTATTTCAAATTCAGTTCAAATGTTTTCATCAATGTTTATGTCACCATTTATTATTTTAACATCAGTTATAGTTCTACTTATTTACTCACCAATTTTAGCAATAATTACTTTTATAATGATGTTTGTATTTTTTATGGGCTCTATTTTAATTGCGAAATCAGCTGCACCAAACTATTCAAAAATGCAAGAAAAAGTTGGTGAAATTGGAGCATTTAGTGAAGAACATATTAAAAATAAAGTTGCTACATATCTTTTTGGTAATCAAGAAAAAGTGGTTGAAGAATTTAATGTTCTTAATAAAGAGCACAGATATCAATTTTGAAAGGCAGAATATAAAACAGGAATTCTTTGACCGTATTTTGATTTAACAGAAAATTTTTCTTATGGAATAATTTATATTATTGGATTAATTTTTATGGCATTTAAAGTGCCAAACTGAGGAATTGAATCAAATCTTACAATAGGAATACTTACATCATTTGTTTTGATGGTAAGACAAGTTAATGGTGAATTGGGAAATATGTCTAGATTTGCAACCTTCATTCAGAAAATAATTTTTAGCGCTATTAGAATAAAAGAAATATTAATTGTTGATAATGACACCAATATTGGTTCAAAAAAAGTTGAAAACTTAGATGGCGATATTATATTTGAAAATGTTAATTTTTCATATGAAAATGGACCTACAATAATAAAAGATTTTAACTTGCATGTAAAAAGAGGTCAAAAAGTTGCAATTGTAGGCCCTACAGGAAGTGGTAAAACAACATTGATAAATTTACTTTTACGTTTTTATGAACTTGATTCTGGATCAATAAAAATAGGTGAATATAATATACAAGATTTAGATAAGTATAATTTAAGAAAGTTCATTTCGGTTGTTTTGCAGGAAGTTTCTTTATTTTCTGAATCCATAGCCACCAATATTGCATATGGACATAGTAATGGACAACAAAACATTAAGGACATTAAAAATGCTGCAAAAGAAATAGGATCAAACCATTTTATTAACCTATTACCTAATAATTATAATCAAATTATAGAAGACTCAAATGATTTTTCATCAGGAGAATTACAATTACTTTCCTTAACAAGAGCATATTATTCACCATCAAATATTTTAATTTTGGATGAAGCAACTTCAAATGTTGATTCTAAGACAGAGCACAATGTTCAAAAAGGAATTTTAAAAATAATGGAGAACAAAACAACTTTTGTCATTGCACACAGATTATCCACGATAATAAATTCGGATATTATTGTTGTTATGAAAGATGGAATTATCATAGAAAAAGGTGGTCATAGTGAATTGCTTAAATTAAATGGTTTTTATTATAATTTGTATAATTCCAACATTCTTGAAAATGAAGAATAAAAATTGATTCTACTTATTTACCTAAAAAAGATATTGATAAAATGCTTGAACATTATTATTAAATTTTGGAACGAGATAAAAATAAAAAAGATATCAATAAAAACAATAAAATAATTTAAAAATCAAATGCTTTTATTAGAACCTTAGAACATGTCGGAATTTACAGCAAGTCAAGTATTCACAGAATCAAAAATAACAAGTTAAAGCAGGTTAGTAAAAAACAAACAGAAATGAAGTTAATTGAAGAAGCAATTAAGAAAGAAGTAAGGAATAGGAAGGGAATAATAGTAACAGATGTTACATATATTAAAGCTACAAATGACACAAAAACAAAATCACATATTCTTATCAGCTTCAATCGATCATAAAACAAAATAAATTGTTGGATGAAATTTAAGTTTAAGGAATGATGTTGAGAATGATGTTGAGTTCTCTAGAATGTATTAACTACTCAGAATGAATGATTATTCATTCTGATCATGGAGTTCAATACTTATCAACTTTATTCAAAGAAAAAGTTATACATAATAATTGAACATTGATTTGGAGTATTTA
>CAMQYR010000012.1 GCA_947039385.1 uncultured Mycoplasma sp. | reverse complement strand
GCATAAATGTAATCTAATTGAGAGTTAGGTTCAAATGTTACAGTTGTTAAAGAAGTAGTACCATAAAATGAAGAATAATTAATTTTTGTAATTGAATCGGGGATTTCGATCGAAGTAAGGATTTGGTTATTTTCAAATTGTTTTCAGGAGTTTTCAATTTCTTATCAATATTTGTTGAAGACGATAGTCCAACACTTAATGTTGTTGAAACACTAACTAATGATAATGAACTCAATAAAATTTTTTTAGTAGTTTTTTTCAAAATTGCCCCTTAATATAAAAAAAAATTATATCAAATATTAAATAATATCAAAGAAATGGATAAAAAAATCAATAATAAAAGCTGATTCTAGAAAAACTAAGGATAAATTAAAATAATTTATCCTTAATCACAATATAATAAATCACACAAATATTAAAAACTATTTTTTTACTAACTTATTTTTTTAAAATACTAAATTAAAAATAGAAGAAATTAGTTTATACTTAATTTAAACTAGGAATGAAAAAAATGAAAAAAAATAATAATGATAATAAAAAAATAGGTATATTTGGGTTTTTTGCTTTTACAGCTGCAGGTATGATGTCTATGGTTTTATTTCCAGAATTTGCCAGAGCTGGTTTTAGTTTAATTTTCTTTTCTGTTCTTGCAGCATTTTTTTGATTTATTCCTGTTGCACTAGCATCTGCAGAAATGGGGTCTATTAAAAAATGAAATGGTGGTGGTGTCTTTGAATGAGTTAAAAATACACTTGGTGAAAAATGGGGATTTGCAGCTGTTTTTTATCAGTGATTTCAAACAACTATTATTTATACTATTTTTTTCTATTTTCTAACAAGTGGCATTGATCATTTATTTGATTTAAATATAAAATTATCAGAGAACAATGTTTTACAATTTTTTATAATTATAATCGCCTTTTGTTTTGTTACATTTATAAATTTATTTGGAATCAAAGTTACAACCATGATAACTCGTTTTAGTTTGCCGATTGGTGTTATACTTCCCACAATACTATTGATAATTTTATCATTTTCTTACGTTTTTGGCAGTGGACAAGCAATAAACATACCTAAATTGGATAAAAACATATTTCCAACCAGCGGCCTATTTCAATTTGTTGTTTTTTCTTCTTTTCTATTAAGTATGACCGCTGTTGAAGTTTCCGCAAATGCTATTGGAATATTAAAAAAACCACATAAAAATTATCCGATAGTTATAGGAATTTTAGTAGTAACATTAATTACATTAAATACTTTAGGCGGTTTATCTATTGCCTTGGTGTTAGACAAACCTTTAAATTCTGATTCTATTTTTGTGGCTTTTGAAACAATAATTAAAAATTGATTTGGTGCTCAATATTTATGACTTTCAAAAATAATATTTACACTTATTCTTTTTGGAATAATAGGCCAAGTAAGCGCAATTATTGTTGAGCCTTCTATTGGAGTTTCAAAAGCTTTAGAAAAATTAAATGCACCGAAATGAATAAATAAATCAAATAAATTCGGTGTCAAATATAATATATTAATTATTCAAACTTTTTTGATGATAATTTGATTAGCAATCATAACTTTTGCTAGTCCTGGTGGAGAAAATTTACCAATGATTATTTGTATTGCAATAACATCATCCACATATTTATTAACTTATATTCTATTGCTAGTATCACACATAAAAATGTCATGAAAATCAACTGATTTAGATCCAACTTTTAGTATTAAAAACAAATGAATAAAAAGTATTATAAGTAGCATTGGATTATTTATCACATTTGTTGCTTTTGTAATAATGTTTTTCCCACCACTAAAGGATATAGAAAATCATCAATATTTAGTTTATGCATTAATTTTAGCTTTTTCAATTATTATAATATCAATCATTCCTTTTCTAATTTACGCATCACTAAAAAAACGACAAACAAAAGAAGGATTATTTGAAACTAAAAATAATGTTATATAATTTATCTAATAATCTTTACTAAGATTATTTAACATAGTACAAGGAGGGTTATACATTAATGGAAGAAATTAGAATTCAAAAATTAATTTCACAAGGTGGTGTAGCTTCAAGAAGAGAAGCAGAAGAATTAATTAAAAAAGGTAAGGTTACTGTTAATGGAAAAATAGCAACCATTGGACAAAAAGCAACACAAAAAGATATAATAATTATAAATGGTAAAGAACTCTCACAACCAAAAGAACATAAATATTATATTATCAACAAACCAGAAAGAACCATTTGCACTCTTAAAGACAACTTTAATAGAGCTATTATCACTGATTTAATTGATGAGACAGACTATATCTATCCAATCGGAAGACTTGACTACAATACAACAGGCGTTTTACTATTAACTAATAATGGTGAACTTGCGAATAGATTAGCACATCCTAGCTTTGAAGTTATAAGAAGATATCGTGCTAGACTTGACTCTAAATTAGAAAAAAATGAATTGGATTTTTTAAATGGAGATAATGTTATTGTCAATGGTAAAATATCCAAACAAATTGTTGAATTAATTGAAAGTAAAACTTATTTGATTACTTTAAGAGAGGGTTCTTATCACCATATCAAAAAAATATTCAAACTTGTGGAAAGAGAAGTTTTAGATTTAAAAAGAATTGAATTTGCAGGTTTAACCGTTGATAAACTAATGCTAGGACAATATCGAAGACTAAAGGCCTCTGAAGTTAAAATGCTAAAAAAATTAGTAGGAATTGTAGAATAAAATGAAATTTGTATATAAACCAGGAATAAGACCAATACCAATGTTAATGTATTATAAAGAGTTGAATGAAAACGTTTTTAATGAAGAACATAATGCATTTAAAAATGGAAAATTTATTAATGAATGAAATCATATTTGAAATATAGGTTCATATTTAATATACAATAATAACTTTGATATCTTAGCTTATCGAATTACAGATGTTTATAATTTTTTATGATTATTAAGAACTATAAATAAAAAAATAGTAATTGATTTTACGAATGATTTTATTGAAAATAACCAAAATTTTATTAAAGAGGTATCTGGAGAACTTACAATTCTTTAACATTAATAAAGTCTTAAATCTTTACTTTATTAAAAATTTGTTTTTTCTTCTAAATTTAAGCCATCCGATTAAACCGCCTAATGCAAATAAAAATGAAATTATAAACATTGGAACTGTAAATGCCGTTAAACCTCCAACAATCGGTTGATTCATTAACAATAATCCCACCCCTAAAATTATTCCAATGACAATTAAAATAATTACTAATGTGATAACTAGCTTTTCTTCTTTTTTAACCTCAAACATTGGTTTAATATCAGTTATAAGTTGATTCACACTATTGAATATGCAATAGAATAGCGTAAATAAAATAGCTAGTGAAGAAGGCAATAAAATTTTTTCACTTATATCAATTATATTTATTTTTCCAAATTCAGGAATATTTTCTAATGAATTCTTATTTAAGATTAAAAATTCTCCTAATGGTTTTAATATAAAATAAGACCCAATTGAAAGCAAAACTAAAATAATAAAATTGATAAAAAATAAAATATTTATCGATTTATAACTTTCTTTTGTTAGGCGATAATTATTAAAATATATTATTTTATGAAACATAAATATTTTTGATATTCCGTCACTAAAAAATGTAATAAAATATAACACAAAATATCAAATAGATTTTGCAATCATGAAATTGGGATCTTGGGTGTTTTTATGAGCACCCATTACAAAGAAAATTAAGGGTTTTACTAATGATGCAAAAATCTTGACTAATACAATCTTTCAAGAGTTTTTAATGGCATATTTAACTCAATTAAAATCAAAAGAATACTTATATTTCCGCATTTCAAAAAACTTAAAACAAATTGTGAAGTTTATCAAAAGAGATAACAAACTTCCAATCAAAATACCGATCCCAATTCCAATTACTCCTAAATCTGTAAAACAAGAAAATACTAAAGAAAATAGAATTATAAATAATAAACGCAAAATTTCTAGTATTGCTATTCTTCCGCTACCAAATTTAAAAAATATTAAAAAGATGAATACATATCCAATGCAATTAATAAAAATTATGGGAGTAAATAAACCTATAAATAATTCTCCTTCTTTAGCTATTTCAGTTGCGTTTGTACCCAAATAAAAAAAATGAACATATAAAAAAGAAGAAATATAAAAAAGAAGAGACAAACACAAACCAACAATAGTATTGAAAACTAAAATAATTCAAAACATATCTTTAAATGAATAATTTTTTGAATTATAATCTCTTGATATTTTAGCAACGAAACAAATAAATCAAAATGTAAGAATAAACGGAATATTTAGAAAAACAAGTTGAAATGGTGAAGAAAAACTTATTGCAAGCATATTTTCAGTTCCTGTTTTTTTTATTGTTGCAGCAATTATGCAAATTATTATTGGCAAAAATGCATTTACAAATGAAAATAAAATAAAGGCTCAATTTTTCTTAATCAGCCCAAATATATTAAAAGTCATTTTATTAATATCACTTTCAACATATGGAATAGCATTTATTTTTTTATATTTTAAACTCATTGAAATTAAATTATAAAACTAAAATAAAAAATAATTCTACTTTATAAAATTATTGTATAAATTTGTTGAAAGTTTTTCATAAAAAAGACATAGTGATGTTGACATTCTTGGAAATGCAATCATCCTTTCATATTTTCATTTATTACTTACAATCATCACATTCCTTAAAAATATAGATATTAAAATTAAACTAAAAACTAGTCCAAATGCAATCATTGGAAAAAGAGGGAATCCTACAATCTTTATTAATTGACCAACAGGATAATATTGTCCACCCAGTTCTCAATCTCCAGATACCAATCCTGTTGCATCATGATTTAAATCAAACACATTAACTATTATCCCAACATAAATAAAGTAAAATGTTGGAAAAGCAATAGTTCCAATTAAACTTCTCACACTATATCCTGGAGTATTTAAAAAGACTATAAGTCCAATAACCAGTGTGAAGTAGTGCATAGTAAAAAAGACTTTGTTCCCAAAAATAAAATCCCATCATTCAGTTACAGGATAATAATTCATTTCAGCACCTAATTCATTTTTAGCTAAAAAAAAGAAAATTGTAATAACACTTCCGGCAAAACCATATGGAGCCATTATCTTAACAAAATTTCTCTTTCTATCAAACACCAACCCAAAACATGTAGCAAAAGCTACGAAAGGACATAAATCTAAAAATAATGCTTTTGAAAATATGATATCTCTAAAATATAAAGAATCATGAAGGTCAGTGAAGTACTTGTTATCCATTGGTTTTCCATTAATATTCATTCTTCATTCTTTGTCATGATTTATTAAGTTCATAAAATTTTCTTGCTGTCTGGCAACTCAAAAATAAACAAAGGAAATAATTCCTAAAATTGCATAAAAATAATAATTTGAAAACAATTTACATAAATTTTTATTAAAAAAAACAACAAACAAAAGAGACAAGATTGAAAAAAAAGATAACATAGCGCCAATTAACATATTATCTCCTTATCATCTTATATTCACAATATTTATTTATTATATATAATATAGCAATAAAAAAAGTTATAATTTAAAATATGAAATTTATAGATCAATCAACACTAGAAGTAATTGCTGGAAAAGGTGGTAATGGTATTGTTTCTTTTAGAAGAGAAGCAAGAGTTGCATTTGGCGGACCTGATGGTGGAGATGGTGGAAATGGTGGTTCTGTCTATTTTCAAGGGTCTTCGGGTATGAACACATTACTTTCACTCCACATTTTGAAGCATGTTCGTGGTGAAGATGGTGAATCTGGTGGTCCAAAAAATATGTATGGCGCTAGAGGAAAAGACTTTATAGTAAAAGTTCCTTTTGGTACACTAGTATTTGAAGGTGAAAAACTTCTTCATGATATTGTTGATGATAAAAAATATTTAATTGCTAAAGGTGGGCATGGAGGTCATGGAAATACAAGATTTAAATCTTCTAAAAATAATGCACCTAAAATTTCTGAAAACGGGTCATTTGGTGAAATAAAAAATGTTAGATTAGAATTAAAAATAATGGCTGACATCGGGTTGGTTGGTAAACCGTCTGTTGGAAAATCAACTTTACTTGGAATTTTGTCTAATGCAAAACCTAAGATTGCTGATTACCAATTTACAACACTAGTTCCTCAACTAGGATTAGTTAAACATTTTAAAAATTCATTTGTAATTGCTGATTTACCTGGTTTAATTGAAGGTGCTTCTTTAGGCAAAGGTTTGGGAATTCAATTTTTAAAACATATTGAAAGATGTAAGGTAATTGCCTTTGTTCTAGACTTTGGAGATCCAGAAAGAAATCCTATAGAAGAATTTGAAATGCTAAAAGATGAATTAAATTCATATAATTTAAAATTACTTGAAAAATCTTTTTTAATTATTGCAAATAAAATGGATATGCTTGATTTTGAAAAAAAATATAAAAAATTTATTAAAAAATATCCCAACTTACCAATCACAAAAATTTCTGCTATTAAAAAAGAAAATATAAGTAAATTAAAAGAAGATATGTATCAAACTTACCTAAACTCCAAAAATATTGTCTTAGAAGAACAAAAAGATGAAATTTTTATTACATTAGAAGAAGATTTTAGAATAACCAAATTATATGAAGGAATGTTCGAAGTGGAAGGCACAACAATTGAAGAAATTTACAACAAAATTCCACTAACAACTTATGACAATATTATTAGATTTAATAAAAAAGTGAAAAATATTGGTTTGTGAAAAGCATTAATTAAAGAAGGAATTGAAAAGGGGGACACCGTTAGAATATTGGGTTACCAATTCACTTGAGAAGACGATGGTTTGTAAAATATAACATTTATTACAATATATAATAATAAATTTTTATATAATATTTATATATACTATTAATTTGAACAAAAATATCTCGGGAGTTAAATGAAAAATAAAATAAAATACCTATCACTTTCAATATTAATAACAATTTCTTTACCAATAGTTTATTCCCATTATTCACAAATTACTAATGTTGACAATGAACAGAATAATAAATATTTATTGGAAAAAAACAATAATATTGTAATGAAAATGACTGATCAAGAATTTGCAAATTCACTAAAAATTTCCAACCCAGATTCTTTGAAAACAAGAAGTGTTGATGAAATTTATAATATTTTGAAAACTCAAATAATGACAAAAAAAATACTAGATTTACTTTCCATAACTCAAGTTAATGGACTTGATCCTTCTAAAGTTTCTTTTAATAATTTTGAAACAGGAAACTTATTCATAATTAAATTTACAATTTACTATAATGGGATTCCTAAATTAAATGTAAAAGATTTTCTAAACGCCACTCCCACAGACCAAGATGTTGTCAATAAAATATTAGTAACTAATCCAAATATTTTAGTAAATAAAGAAGCCGATTTCATAATTCGTTTGTTAAATAGCAAACCTATGACACAAGACATTCTAAATTTATTATCAATATCTATCCCAAAAACAATAGAACCATCTCTAATTTCATTCGTTAACATAAAATCTGATTCATTTCAAGTTAATTTCACAATTCAATATAAAACTATAAAGAAATTAGAAGTTGATTTTTTAAATATAAATCCTACTAAACAAGAGATTGCTAACTCATTAAAAATTCAAAATAATAACTCTGTTAATAATTTAAATGATATTCAAATAATAGATTTATTAAACGAACAAATGACCGATAGCATCTTAGCCCAACTTTCAATAAAAATAGATAATAAAATTATTGCAAACAAAATTACTTTTAACATTATCAAACATAGTTTGTTTAAAGTAGAATTTATAATTTGTTATGATGGTTTCCCTAAAGAAGGAGTACATGATTTTTTAAATGCTTCTATTAGTAATCAAGATATAGCCAATAAAATTATTATTGATAATCCTAATATTATGGCTAATGAAAAAATAGATATTGTTAAAAAATTATTGGTGACCAATCCGATGACTCAAGAAATATTAGATAAACTTTCAATAATAATTCCTGAAGGAGCTGATCCATCAAAAGTATCTATAAAAATTATTAATTCATTAACCCCCATTAAAGTTGTTTTCATTATCAGTTACAATAATGTTCCAAAAACTAGAGTTCCTGATTTTTTAAACGTTCTTGTAACAAATTTACAAATAGCTAATGCAATAAAAATTCAAAATGAAAGTGCCTTGATAAAAAAAAATGTAACTGAAATAAGAACTTTGCTAAGAACTAATCCGATGACTCAAGTAATGTTAAATCAACTTTCAATAATAATTCCTGAAGGAGCTGATCCATCAAGAGTTTCAATAGAAAATATTAATATTACCAATTTATTTCAAGTAACTTTTAGAATTAAGTATAAAAAAACATTCAAAGAAGTTCCGGACATTTTAAAAGCTACACCAACAAATCAAGAAATTGCTAACAATATTTTCGTTGAAGACCAAAATATTCTAATGGATAAAACAGGGACTGAAGTACAGAATTTGCTAAAATCAAAAATAACTGAAAAATTATTGAATGACCTTACAATAAAAATACCTATAGGGACTGATTTTTCAAAAGTTTCATTTAGTGAAATTAAAAACATTAATGGTTCTTTTAAAGTTTCTTTTGTGATTAATTATAATGGAATTCCAAAAGAAGGAAATCCAAGTTTTTTTGTAGTTACATTACCATCAGATCAAAGTATAGCTAATGCAATAGTAATTCAAAATGAAAATGTTTTAAAAAAATTAACATCAAGTGAAATTATAGATTTATTAGAACGTCCTATGACAAGTATTATATTAAAAAAATTGGACATCACCATACCGACCGGTGTCACTGCAGCTAAAATTTCATTTGATAATTTTGAAACATTAAATTTATTTAAAGTTTTTTTTACAATTAAATATAATGGAATTCCAAAAATAGGTAACCAAGATTTTTTTAATTCAACACCCAAAGATGAAGAAATAGCTAATGCAATAAAAATTGAAAATAGTGATATTGTCAAGAATCAATCCATTAATTTTGTTAATGGATTGATGGCAACAAAACCTATGACTCAAGAAATATTAGATAAACTTTCAATTAAAATTCCTTTAGGGGGAGATGCTTCAAAAGTTTCTTTTACAAACATAGATATTTCTAATCCTTTTAAAATTTCTTTTAAAATTAACTATAATAATACGTCCAAGAAAGTTATTGATTCATTAATGGTCTATGCCACAAGTTCAGAAATTGCAAACTCTATTGTTATCAATGATAAAAATGTTTTAAAAATGTTTACTGTTGAAAAAATTAAAGAAATATTAGAAACTAAACCTATGACTCAAGAAATATTAGATAAACTTTCAATTAAAATTCCTAAAGAATTAGATATTACAAAAATTTCATTTACAAAGATTGATATTTCTAATAAACAAAAAGTTATTTTTACCATTACTTATGATGGAACATTAAAATATGAAACAGATTTTTTAAATGCTTCATCATTACAAGAAATTGTAAATAATATAAAAATTAATAATAATAAAATTGTGCCTAAAACATCTCAAGAAGTTGCTGAAATTTTAAAAACAAATCCGATGACCATAGAAATTCTAAATCAATTGTCAATTTCTATTCCATCAAATGTAGATGTTTCGAAAATTACTTTTACAAATGTTACTATTGATTTATTTAAAATAACTTTTAAAATTAACTATTTAGGAGTTATAAAAAATGGGTCAGAATTTATAAAAACTACCCCACTTGATAGTTCTATTGCATTTAAAATTACTTCTATTAATCCAGAAAACTTAATAGATAAAGATGCTAAATTTATCACAAAACTTTTGAATACAAAACCGATGACCATAGAAATTCTAAATCAATTGTCAATTTCTATTCCAATGGGTGCGGATCCTTCAAAAATTACTTTCAGGGATATAAACATTAAAAATAATAACCAAATATCTTTTGTAGTATATTATAATGGTGCGGCTGGAAATAAAATTTCTATAAAAATGAATCCTTCTCCTAACTTATCAAATACAGCTTTAATAACATCATTATCAACGATAGGAATTATAGTTTTAATTACTACAGTCGGCATATATATATGGTGGTTCAAAAAGAAAAAAACTCATAATAATAAATCAAAGAAGCAATCTTTTTCAATTTCAAAAAATATTATTAATAAACCAAAGAAAAAAAATATATTACCAGTAGAAAAAACTATAAAAAAATCAAATTACCAAGAGTACTCTAATATTATTGATGTAAGTAAAAACTCAGCTAAAATACTAAAACCAACAATTAATAAACCTAACAATAAATCTGTTAATGAAACTAATAAATGACATGATAATAAATGATACAATGATAAATCTGAAACAGGAGAATGAAATAATGGTAAATGACTATCGAACGAAGAGATAGATAGAATTATTAATACCAAATCTAAAAAAGCATTTGAAAAAAAACAAAACATTTCCTCTAATGATGATTGAGACGATATATTCAAAATCACAGAAAATTAATAACTAATAAAATAAAAAATCTCGATTAGAGATTTTTTTACATATTTTATTTAATTTAATTATTAATCTAAAGAAACTTTTGCACCAACTGCTTCAAGTTTTGCTTTTATTTCATTAGCTTCATCAGTTTTTACATTTTCTTTAATTGCTACTGGAGCAGATTCAACTAGTTTTTTAGCATCCATTAGTCCAAGAGCTGTAATATCTTTGACTATTTTAATACATTGTACTTTGTTTCCTCCATCTGAAAGTAATGTAACTTTAAATTCTGTTTTTACTTCTGCAGCTTCAACTGGCCCAGCTGCCACAGCAACTGCTGAAGGATCAATTCCATATGTTTCTTTCATTGCTTCAACTAATTCCATTACCTCTTTAATTGTCATTGTGTTCAAGCTTTCAATAAAGCTTGCTTTTGTTAATTTTGCCATTTTATATTCTCCTAAATGATTTTTTTGTTTTGTTTTTTTTATTCTTTAATATGATTTTCATCAACTAACATTTTTAGACCTACTGCCATTTGTCTGATAGCACCTTGCAATGATCCAGCAAGAATTGTCAAAGCTTCTTCATATGAAGGAAGCATTGCAATTTCCATAACTTTATCATAACCAATAACTTCTTTTTCAAAGATACCAGCTTTTAACTCAAGATTTTTATTTTTCTTTGCAAAATTTGCAAGAACTTTTGCTGCAGATATTGAGTTTTTGTGTGCAAAGGCATATAGATTTGCTCCAACAAGTTTTGAAGATAAAGATTTATATTCTCCATTTTCAATAGCCTTTATAACAAGTCTATTTTTATAAACTTTAAACTCTACATCTTCTAACTTTCCAGCAATTCTCAATGCTTGAAATTGCTTAACTGATATTCCTTCATAATTCGCTACAATAACAGATTCTGCTTTTTTGATTTTATCTGAAATTTCTTTAACAATTGATTTTTTATTATCTTTTAAAATGCCCATAATATTCCTTTCTATATTCTTACAATACTAGACATTTATAAAATAAAGTCATACACTTGGTAACAAATTAAGTTTTCACACAGTTACTGTCTTGATGTATTGTATAGAAATTATAACAAATTATAAATAAAATACTATTGCTTTTCAGAAAATAAAATTATTGCTTCATATGGTGCTAACATCTTAATTTTTTTGTTATATTGCTTTTCGGAATAATTTGAAAATACAACATTTAATTTTATACTAATATTTATTTTTTTTCACTTTGATGAAAGATTAATAAAAACAAATAATTTTTCAGAACTATATTTATAGATATATTTAATTACATCATTTGATACTAACTTGACAACAGTTTCAGACTTATTGAAAAAATTTGAATAAACAGAATTCATTATAAATTCAATAAGTTTTTTCACATAAATTAATGATGATTGTTCATCTTCATATTGAGTTGCAACATTTATTTTTTTATATGTTGATGATATTTGTCTAAAAACTACATGAGCTTTAGAAAAACCTCCATTTTTTGATGAATCTCATTGGAATAATGATTGAGTATTAATTGGTGAAAGATATTGTTGTGCCTTCAAAAAATCTTCTTTACTTTGGCCTTGTGATTGTAATAATCTTCTTCTTTCTATTGCATAAATATCATTAAAATCTTCATCATTTTTGATATTTATTTTTAATGTTCCTAATTCATCTCCATAATAAATGCATGTTGAATTGGGACTAGCAAGAGAAACGGTTAGCAAGGCTTTTGAAGCATATGAATTAAATTCTCCCTCATTTCCCCATCTTGAATTTATTCTTCCAGATAAATTTGAACCTAAAGACATAGTTATTTTTACATTACAATTTTTATGAATAAATGATTCTTTAATTTTTGAAAACAATTGACGTGGTTTAAATTCTTCAAATTTATCGTTTTTATTTTTAAGATTAGTGCCCGCTAAAGAATATGAATTATTTATAAAAAAATCAGCACACGGATCTTCTTCCTTCAAGCAAATGTCAATATGATTTTGCGTTAACAAAGCTGACTTCATAATTATGGTTACATTTGGAATAATACTATTAACTATTTTATATAGATTTTTCATTTGATCAATTAATAATTTATCAAATGGTTGATCATTATTATATAAATATTCAAAGTTAACAAAAGCAATATTTTTAACATTTAAATCTAATCAAAAATTTACAACTTTCTTAAATGCATTCATTGTTTTTGCGGAATTTCAATTCCCATCAATTTGATTATTTTGATTTTTGTCAAGAAAAAAAGTTTTCTTAGATTCTCTAAAATTAATATTTTTTTGAGAATAATTATCACTTGAAAATAATAAAGATTTTTGAATATCTCTTAAGTTTATTTCAACCGCAAAATCAATATTAGATTTTTCAAAAGTATTAATTAATTGAATCAAATTATCTATATTTCCATACTTACTTACAAAATTTATAGTTTCATTAAGAAGAAGATTGTTGTAATTATTAAATATATCAGGGATGATAACACAAGTGATACCCATAAATAAAAAATAATCTATTTTTTTAGAAAGACCGGCAAAATCTCCAAATCCATCATTATTGGAATCAAAAAAAAATAATGGATTTACTTCATAAAATATTTGTTTCTTTTTTTGATTCTTTAACATTTAAAAATTATACAAAATTAACGAACTATTTCTAAAAGAAGTTTTTCAAAACCGATAATCTCATTAACCATACCGATTTTTATATTTTTGTCAAGATCAGATAACATTTGAATTAATTTTTTAATTCTTTCAAATCCAAAATTACTCAATAATTCATTAGATTTTTTTATTCTAAAAGCATGTATTCCAGTTTCTTTTGCTATATCATCTAATTTTATTTTTAAAGTTTTATATGAATGAATTGTTGAACAAAGAATTAAAGTGTTTGATATTTGAGAAATTAAATTCGTGATTAGCTCGCCACCTTCGATTTTTTCATAATAGTTTCTAAATAATCCCGAAACATCTTTTTCCTGTAAAGCATTAATAAATCCAAATATGTTGTTAGTGTTATACTTTGGAACAGATGTCAATATCATTTCCTTCGTTATTTCATTATCTTCTACTAATAATTTGTCTATTTCTCTTATAACCACTTTTAAATCATTAGGTAATTTTGTTGATAGAAGAATAGAATTAATATTGGATATTGTTCCGCCTTTAGACTCGACAATTTGACGCATAATTGGAATTAGTTGCTCGTGTGTATATTTTTTAACCACTACCGTTTCTGCAGTGTCTAATAGATATTTAAATAATATATTTGGTGTTTTGGGTTTATTTTCAGAAAAAGTAAAAATTAAAATGCAATTATTATTTTTATTATTAATTGATTTTATTAACTGCCTCTCATTTATTGGATCTGATTTATTTAGTAGATAAAAATTTTTTAATATAATTAGTTTTTTATCATCAAAAATAGAAAAGGTATTTATTTCATTCATAACATCATAAATAGAAGATTCATCATTAAAATATATCGGATTTTCACAATTGTTTTTTTTTATTATTTTTTTAATTTCTTTTTCTATTAAAAATAATTCTTCACCATAAATAAAATACATATATTAATTATATGGACTTGTTCTAAAAAATTATTAATTTTACAAAATTTAACAACAACATGAATTTATTTAACGTTTAATACTAATTATAGTAGCATTTTTTACTTCTGAATGTTTTAATTTAAATAAGAAAATGTATTTTAATCAATGATATAACTATATTTTTGTCCTATTTTCAATAAATTATTTTTTTTTTACTCAAAGTTGTATTTTTTAAACATATAGAGTAAGAAAGGAGGTTAATATGAAAATGGACGGATTTACAAAAATAACAAATATTGCTGCTGCAAATACATGTGGTGGTGGTGGTGGTTTGATACTTTTAGGAACACTATTGCCACTAATACTGCCAGCTATAAGCAATGTTGTAACATCGTTTAAATTATTATTTAGTGATAAGGGCGAAGTAAAAGCAAAAGATGGTTCAACTTCAAAATGAGAAACATATGAAGATAAATCAACAACAAGTTTACACTTTATAAAATAATTTTAAATAAAAGAATTAAAACAAAGGCACCAAATTGGCGCCTTTGTTTTACTCAATAAAATCAATTATTTCTTTATAATAATTTTCTAATTCCTCTTTAAATGGCAAATGCCCAGAATTTCTAAATATCGAAACTTGAATGAATGGTTTATTAGATCTTTTAATAGATTTTATAGCGCCTTTATATGGAGTAACATTGTCAAATTCAGAAATGATTAATAGAGTTTTTATAGATAGTTTTTTTTCATTACGTCTGCAATCATTAATATTTTTAAAACTATAAAGATTATGCTTTAGTTTTTTGAAAAAATTTATATTTTCTAATTGATACTTATAATTATCATCAACATAATTTTCAATGTTCAAATCTATTGTTTTTGTTATATCTTTATATAAAACATTATTTAATGATAATGTTTCATTAAAAGTTTTGGGTGTTAATAAGAAAAATAATTTTATTACACCAAAACTTATATAAGAATTCATTGGAGATACCACAATAAGAAGTTTGACTTTATTAGATATTATATTTGAAATTCTAATTGCTAAAGCGCCACCCATAGAATGACCAATTAAAATTATATTTTCCAAACTCAAAAACTCAATCATTGAAATACAAAAATTAACAAACATATTCAATATATTTTTATGATCACCTTCCAACTTTGTATA
This sequence comes from uncultured Mycoplasma sp., assembly GCA_947039385.1. GTDB lineage: Bacteria > Bacillota_I > Bacilli_A > Mycoplasmatales > Metamycoplasmataceae > UBA710. The sequence goes on along the minus strand of CAMQYR010000012.1, from coordinate 4,212 downwards.
CCCATGACCAGGAAGTTCAATAGTATAATAATCATAATTTTTAAAAAGAATTCCAGCCTCATCATGATAATCACTATTTGTTCCAAAACCATGAATAAATACAATAGTTCCCTTAGACTTATTTTTAGCTGGTTTAAATTTATAAAATCCAATTTTATTTTCTAAAAGTTCCATACTATTTTAATTCCTTATTTTCTAAACCATCATTTTTAATTCTATGACTGATTAATTTGAGTTGCTGATTTGTAGGTAAAGAGGCATCTATAATAATGTGATTAATTCCATAAACCTGACAAACATCAACCAAGTATTTTAAATAAACATTATGAACCGATTTAAAGTACATTTCATTTTTTGAGAAATTATCAACTTCAGATTTTCTTCCTCTTTTAAAAATTCTATCTTTAAATTCATCTCATTTTAGATCTAAGATAATATAAAGCTTAGGTACACCAACAGAATATATTAACTCTTTAACTTTATCATGTCACATACTATCATAAAAACCAAACATTATAGGGTCTGATGTCATATTTTGATGTGCAAATAATCTATCTTCAAAAATTGTTCGATCAAAAACTGTTAAATTATTATTTTTAATTCCATTTTTATAATTGTCAAATCTTGTACAAAAGAAATAAACTTGGAATGCAATAGCAGAAGTTTTATCACCCTCATATAATTTTTCAAGCAATAAATTTTGTAATTTATCATCATCATTTAGTTCAAAAACAACGTCAGCATCTATTATTTTGGCCAATTCTTTTGAAAGTGTTGACTTACCAGCACCAATCATTCCGCCAACTGCATAACTATTAGAAATTTTTATTTTTTGAAATTCATTTTTTAACATGTTTACCTTAATATAAATTAATTATTTATTTTTTCTATTATTTATTATAAAGTGAAAAAAAATATTTTATTAAAAGTTTTGTAATATAATAAAAATTATATGTCAATTTCAATCACAAAATTAAATGAAATAATTAGCAAACCTGCTGATTTAATGATTATTTTCCGTGCTTCTATTGATGATAAAATTACTACAAAATCAGTGGATAATTATGTTTTTATATATAATAAACTAGAATTAATTGGTATAAATGTTTTTAATTATCAAACTGAATTCAATAATATTAAAGAAGGATATCATAGGTTTTCAAATGATAATTTTAATAAAATTTTAGAAAAATACCCAAAATATATGATTGGATCAAAAAATAGTAATACTATTAAAATAGGTTTAATTAAAGAAATAAAAAAGCATCCTAAAAATAATAAATTAAATATTTTAATAGTTAAAACAAGTGATGGAAATCTACAAATAATAAGTAATTTAAGTAATTTAGTTATAGGTAATAAATATTTATTTGCTCTTAATGGTAGTTTTCTAGCTACAGGAGTTATTATTGATGATTTAAAAATAATGGGCATAGAATCACAAGGAATGATTTGTTCATATAAATCTATAGGAATAGGTGAAGAAGGTGAAGAAGGAATTATTAAAATTACAGATAAAGAACTAAATAATGAATATGAATTTTAAGGAGAAAAAAATATGAAAGAAATAGTCAATTTAATAAATGATTTAAAAAAAAGAAATATTATTAATAATATTGCTAATGAAGAAAAAATAGGAAACCTAACTAGTGAAGATGGAATTTACATAGGTTTTGATCCAACTGCAACATCACTACACTTAGGAAATTATATTCCCATAACAATATTAAAAAGATTTCAAAATGCAGGTCTTAAGTCTTTTGCACTTATAGGTGGAGCAACAGGAATGATAGGTGATCCTTCATTTAAAGATACAGAAAGAAATTTATTAGATAATGAAATAGTTATAAAAAATAAATTAGCAATTAAAAAACAACTTGAATCATTCAACCTCAAGGTAATTGATAACTATGATTTTTATAAAGATTTAACATTTTTAGATTTTTTAAGAGATGTTGGGAAAAATATAACCATAAATTATATGATGGCAAAAGATTCTGTGAGTTCTAGAATAGAGTCTGGTTTATCATTTACTGAATTTGCATACCAACTAATTCAAGGAAATGATTTTAGAATATTATATGAACAAAACAATATTAAAATTCAAGCTGGTGGAAGTGATCAATGAGGAAACATAACCACAGGTTTAGAGATGATAAGAAAGGTACATGGCGAAAATAATGCTTTAGGAATGACATTAAATTTACTTACCGATTCAAACGGTAATAAATTCGGAAAATCTGTTGGTCAACCAATTTGACTATCTAAAGAAAAAACATCTTCTTTTTCAATGTACCAATATTTAGTAAATCAAGCAGATACTGATGTTGAAAAATTGTTAAAATGATATACATATTTAAGTGTTAAAGAAATAGATCAAGTTATGCTAAAACATAATATTAATAAATCCCAAAAAATTGCACAAAAACTTTTAGCTTTTGAAGTTACTAAAGATGTAAGAGGAATTGAGGAAGCAAAAAAAGCCGAGGAAATCACTTTAATACTATTTGAATCAAATGATCCTGTTTCAAATTTGAAATTTGAAGATATTGAAAACATTAAAAATGATATACCTTTTTATGACAACAAAAATAATAATATAATACTAATAGATTTATTGGTGGCCGCAGGAGTAGCTGTTTCAAAAAGAGAAGCAAGAGAATTTATTTTATCAAATACCATTTTATTAGATGGTATAGTATGTACAGATGAAAATGTTAAAGTTGTTCCAAAAAACTTTAACAATACATATATATTGATTAAAAAAGGTAAACGCTCATATTACTTGATTAAATACTAATTTAAAAAACCAAAAAACCACTTTATTAAAAGTGGTTTTTTATAATTTTATTTTATTAATTATTTAATTGCTGCTTCTGCTTTTAAAATAACTTTAGAAACTAACTTACATGATTCATCAAATTTAATTTGTTCTTCATTAGAAAGGGGAACTTCGATAATTGAATCAATACCATTAATTCCAATAATTACAGGAACACCTGTATAAAGTCCTTTGTTTTTATATTGACCCTCTAAATATGCACCAACTAGTACAACTCTTCTTGAATTAATTAAAATGTTTTCACAAATGTTTGCTAAAGCTGAACCGATTCCATAAAAAGTAGCACCCTTTCTATTAATGATTTCATAAGCTTTCTTATAAACTTTATCGTGTATTTCTGGGAATTTTTTTGGATCTATTTTCCCTTCTTTAATAAAATCAGATAATGGAGAACCACTAATGGTTGCTGATGAAAAAACTGAAACAGACGAGTCTCCATGTTCGCCAATAACATAAGCTTGAATTGATTGAGGAGCAATATTTAATTCTTGAGATAATAGTCTAACAAATCTAGCTGTGTCTAATGAAGTACCAGATCCAACAACTTTATTTTTATCAAAACCTGTAATTTTTTGATAAACATATGTCAAAATATCAACTGGATTTGAAGCAATAACAGTAATTCCATTAAATCCTGACTTTTTAATTTCTGTAGCAATTGTTTTCATAATTTTTGAATTACCTTCAACCATATTAATTCTTGTTTCTCCAGGAAGCTGTGGTCTACCTGCTGTTATTACAACAATATCGGCATCTTTACAATCGCTATATTTAGCATGAAATATATTGAATGGTTGTGATGATGTACCTATTACATCTTCCATATCTAAAACGTTACCCTCTGCAACTTTTTCATTCACATCAATAATTCCATATTCTTGTGCAATTCCTCTATTTATTGCTGAATAAAGAAATGAATTTCCAACAGCTCCTGACCCTATTAAAATTATTTTTTTAGCTTTCATATATTTTCCTTTTTTGTATTTAATATTTTTTTCAATTATATAACTATTTATATTTATTTTTTATAATTTGAAACAAAAATATCTAAACCTAAGCAATAATTTTGATTACTAATAATAAACATCTATAGACGATATTTTTACATTAAAAATAAAAGCTTAATTAAAAACTTTATGTTTATATATTTGGTCATTGGTCATATTTATTAAATATGATTGGTGCGCGAAGAGGGACTCGAACCCTCACACCGTGAGGCACTAGAGCCTAAATCTAGCGTGTCTGCCAATTCCACCACTCGCGCAAAATTATTTATTAAAATAAAATATAATTGGTGCCACACTATTGACATATTGGTACGCCCTAGAGGATTCGAGATCGGAAGAGCACACGTCTGAACTCCAGTCACC
>CAMQYR010000011.1 GCA_947039385.1 uncultured Mycoplasma sp. | reverse complement strand
TCTTCTACAAATACCGAAGAAGGAATAAGAGGAGTTAGACAATTAATTAGTGTACTTAGTAAAATTAAAAGAGATTTTGACTTTATTGAAAATAGTTTTAAAAGAAAAACAGCTTCCGCTCAGGACAAGGCAATGATTTTAAACAAACTAACAAAAGCGGGTGCTACAATTTTAGTTTTGTCAAGTGATTTTTTAGATATTAATCAATCCTTATTAAAAAAAAATAACAATGTGTGTGGATGAAATTATGAAGAATTAAGTACTTCGCTACTTTGAAATAAAGATAAAGTTCATAACTCAATTATTATTGCTTATACTGATGAATTTTATGATAAATATTTAAAAACATCTTATAACTTTTCTTTTCCAATAATAAATGATAATATTGATAATCTTAATCGATTCAAATCAAGCACTATTGATAATAAAGATTATATGGAAGTTATTAGTTTGACTGAATTTTCAAAAAAACCAAAATATTATTTAAACAAAGTAGATAGAAGAAAAGCTAAACAAATAACTAAAAACTTATATAATCTAAAATTTGTTTAAATTATTAAAACAAAAAAAAGAAGTAGGTGGGTATACATGTCTAAAAAAATGGAAAAAGATAAAGATAAAAAACTAACAAAAGTTAAAAAAGAAATGAATAATCCAACTATTTTTCTTAGTTTTTTATTTTTAGGAATTGTTTCAGGTTCAATCATTGGCACTAGTTTAGGATATGTTATAAAAGAAAATGAAAAAACTTTAAATAAAAATAAATTTTATGATTTGGGTTCAGACAAAAAAACGAAAATAGATAGCAATGATTGAAAACAGAATCAAGTACAAGATATATCAAGTATTGATTTTCAATTTAAAAATTTAAAATAAAAGATATTTATGTCCCTAATTCAATAACAAATATAAAAGGAAATTCCTTTTAAGATACAACAAAATTGATTAGTGTTTCAATGCCAGATAAATTAAAAAAGAATTCATTAAACTCATTATATGGTTTTACACAAGCACAATGAAAACATATTTTATGAAGAACAACACAAACAACACATTAAGTTATGAGAATTGTTTTATATTTATTCATCTAATTGAATAAAACTTAAAATCTTGCTTTATTTAAGATTAATTGTGCTCATTCTATTGATTGCTTTTTCCAATAAGATCTCATTTTTCAATGTTTCTAAAGTAGATGTTTTATTTTCAAGACTTTTTCTTGTTTTATCAATTAATTTTTGAACTTTTAATTCATCTATGTCTTCTTTATACATTATCTCATCTGTGAAAATGTCTACATATTCTCTTTCAACATAAATAAGTCCGCCATCAATAGCACAAATTTTTTCATTATTTGAAGATTTTGAATTTATGTACATTACCGATATTTCAATATTGCTTATAAATGGTAATCTATTTCTCTGAATACCAATATAACCCATCGGAGTTTTAACTGTCAATATATCAACTTCTTCATCAAAAAATATTCCATTAGGAGTTGATATTCTTAAATGTGTTGTTTTGGTTGACATAATTATCCTTTTTTATTTGCTTTTTGAATAGCTTCTTCAATTGTACCTACATATAAAAAAGATTCTTCTGGTAAATCATCATGTTTTCCATCTAAAATTTCTTTAAAACTTCTTATATTATCTGATAATTTAACAAACTTCCCTGGAATTCCTGAAAATTTTTCAGCAACATCAAATGGTTGAGAAAGAAAATTTCTTATTCTTCTTGCTCTATGAACAATAAATTTATCTTCTTCTGATAATTCATCCATTCCTAAAATTGCAATAATATCTTGCAATTCTTTAAATCTTTGTAAAATTTGTTGAACTGATCTCGCTATATTATAATGCTCATTTCCAATAACTAGCGGATCTAGTAATCTTGAAGTAGAGCTAAGTGGGTCAATGGCTGGATAAATGCCTAGTGCTGCTATATTACGATCTAAAACTGTTTGAGCATCTAAGTGGTTAAATGTTGTTGCTGGAGCTGGATCGGTCAAATCATCAGCAGGAACATAAACAGCTTGTATAGAGGTTATAGATCCTCTTTTAGTAGAAGTTATCCTCTCTTGAAGTTGGCCCATTTCGGTTGCTAATGTAGGTTGATAACCAACGGCCGAAGGCATTCTTCCTAATAATGCAGAAACCTCTGAGCCAGCTTGTGTAAATCTAAAAATATTATCAATAAACAAGAGAACATCTTGATTGAGTACATCTCTAAAATATTCGGCCATTGTCAAACCCGATAAAGCTACACGCATTCTAGCGCCAGGAGGTTCATTCATTTGTCCAAAAACTAATGATGTTTTTTCTAAAACCCCTGATGCTTTCATTTCATTATAAAGATCGTTACCTTCACGAGTTCTTTCGCCTACTCCTGCAAAAACAGACAACCCTCCATGTTCTTTGGCAATATTATTAATTAACTCTTGAACAAGAACTGTTTTACCTACTCCTGCTCCTCCGAATAAACCAATTTTCCCGCCTTTAACATATGGTATCAATAAATCTATAACTTTTATTCCTGTTTCCAAAATATCAGAAGATGTTTTTTGCTCCTCATATGTTGGAGCAGGTCTGTGAATTGGCATTCTTTTTTCTCAAATTGGAATTTCTATTTCATCAATAGGTTCTCCCAAAACATTGAACATTCTTGAAAGAACTTGTTTCCCAACAGGAACAGTTATTGGTTCACCTGTATCAAGAACTTTAAGTCCTCTAATTAAACCTTCTGTAATTCCCATTGATATTGTTCTAACTGTATTATCTCCAATATGTTGAGCAACTTCAAAGATATATTTTTTCCCTTCATAATTTAATTCCAGTGCATTTAGCATTGAAGGCAATTTGCAATTTTCAAATCTAATATCTACTACCGGCCCTAATATTTGAACTATTTTTCCAAAATTTCTTTCTTCTTTATTCATTTCCCGCCCCCGCTATTATCTCAGTTATTTCTTGTGTAATTTTAGCTTGTCTTGCTTTGTTGTATTCTTTTTCTAAGTAATCAATAATATCGGTTGCATTATCTGTTGCATTTTCCATAGCTACTCTTCTGGCAGAAACTTCCGATACTTTTGATGAAGCAATTGCAGAATATATTACTGCTCCAAAATACAAATTTAGAGCATTCTTAACAACCACTTCTGGACTCGGTTCAAACTCAATAGTATTATTTATTTCATTCAATTTTGATAGCATTTCCTTAGATCTTCTAGAAAATGGATAAACTTTGACATCCTTGGCTTCATAAGTTAAACTATTTATATATTCAGTTTGTAATAAATGGATTGACCGTATTTGATTAGAAAATAACAAAGCTGTTATATTATTTGTTATTTGTGAAGCAATATCATAATTTGATTCATATCCCATATTTACAAAATATAATAAAATTTTTTCCTTCTTCATTAATTTAGAAATTGATCTAACACCTTTTCACCCTAAAATAATAACATAATCATTCTCAGTTACATTTTTTTCAAAAAGTTTCAAAATATTGCTATTATAACCACCACATAAACCCATATCTGAAGTTATTATAATAAATACTCTAGGTAGTGTTAAATCAATTTTAATAATTTGATTTCAATCTTTAATTTTTGTATTCAAATTATGAAAAACATCTTCTATTCTATTAGAATACAAAACTACTTTATCATAATTATTCTTAACTTTTCTTAGTTTAAAGGTTGACACCAATTCCATTGCTTTAGTTATTTTCTTTGTTGTATTAATTGAAGAAATTCGAGATTTAACTTCTTGTAGTGAAGCCATTCTATTGTTCCTGACTTTCTTTTTCTTGTGAAATAATTGTTCTTAAAAATGATTTATTGAATTTATTAATTGTTTCAAACAATCCAAGTTCGGTTTCTTTAGAAATTTCTCTAGATGTATTAATAGTTCTCTTAATTTCACTACCAATATTATCAATTCTAAAAAAATTTAATAATTCCTCTTTGTAAGTTTTTATTTCTTCTAATGGAATTTCTTCAATCAAACGATTTTTTATAGCAAATAAGATAATAGATTGAGATATTTGAGATATGGGTTCATATTGTTTTTGGACAAGTATTGCATAAACTTTTTTACCATGCACTAAAATCTTTTTAGTTGAATCATCAAGATCAGAAGAAAATTGTGCAAATGATTGCATTTCATTATATTGAGATAATTCTAATTTTAAGGATGATGTAACTTGTTTCATAGCCTTTATTTGTGCGGCTGATCCAACTCTTGAAACAGAAAAACCAACATCAACTGCAGGACGTTGACCTGAATTAAATAAATTCTCTCTTGTAAATATTTGTCCATCTGTAATAGAAATAACATTTGTGGGAATATAAGCAGAAATATCTCCTGATTGTGTTTCAATAATAGGAATTGCTGTTATTGATCCACCACCATTCTTAGCATTTACTCTAGCGGCTCTTTCCAATAATTGAGAATGTAAATAAAACACATCTCCAGGATAAGCTTCACGACCCGGCGGTCTTCTCAATAATAATGATAATGTTCTATATGCTACTGCATGTTTGGAAAGATCATCATAGATAATCAAAACATCTTGACCGTGCTCCATAAATTCTTCCGCCATAGTAATTGCACTATATGGTGCAATATATTGTAGTGGAGCAAATTCAGAAGCACCAGCTACAACAACTATGGTATATTCCATAGCATTTTTAATTTCTAAATTTTTAACAATTTGTGCAACTGTTGAATTTTTTTGCCCAATTGCTACATAAATACAAATTACATTTTTTCCCCTTTGATTTAGAATCATATCAACCGCAATTGCTGTTTTACCTGTTTGACGATCACCAATAATTAATTCTCTTTGACCTTTGCCAATTGGAATTAATGAATCAATAGCTATTAATCCGGTTTCTAAGGGTTGATTAACACTTTGTCTTGTCATAACGCCGGGAGCAACTCTAAATATTATTCTTGTTTTTGTGTATGGAATATCACCCTTTCCATCAATCGGATGACCCAAAGCATTCACAACACGTCCAACTAATGCACTTCCAACAGGAACAGCAACAACTTTGTTAGTCCTTTTAACTTCATTTCCTTCAATGATGTCATCATTTTCACCCATCAAAACAACACCAACAGCTTCCTCTTCTAAATTTAGTGCCATTCCAAAAATGTCGGATCCAAAGTCAAGAAGTTCACCTAATTTAACATTATCCAAACCTGAAACCAAAGCTATTCCATCTCCAATAGACAAAACTTCCCCAACTTCTGAAGATTGAATTGTTGATGAATATGATTTAATTTGTTTTTTGATAACTGCTGATATATCAGTTGCTTTTAATGCCATTATTTACTTCCTTTCAATATTTTTTTAATTTCTTGTAAATCTGATATTACAGAATTTTCAATTATTTTATTTTCAATAATTATTTTTATTCCAGAAATTAATTCTTTATCTAATAAATTTTTTAAACTTACTTTATATCCTTCTTGAAGTGATATTTTTTTTTCTACTTGTTTTATTTTTGCTAATGTAAGCAAAGGTGATGAATAAATAATTCCCTCTTTTATTTTTAAATTGTCACAACAATATTTAATAAATATGTTTAAAATGTTTTTTATTGAATTAAAAATGTTTTTTGATGCTAGTAATTTTAAAAAATTTATAAATTGTTTTTGAAAATTTTTGAAAGCTGTATCTATTATTTTATCTTTATCTTTTCTAACTAATTTCGTTGAATCAAGAATATTAATAATTGGTGATAATTCAGGGTTAGCAAACAACAAAAGCAAGTCTTTAGCATTATTCAAATATTCTTTAACTTTATTTTCATCTTTCGCAATAGAAAATAAGGCTAAAGAATATCCGATTGAATTTTTACTTTTTAACATTATTCTCCTTTAATATAAGAATCAAAATATTCTTCCATTTTGTTTTTATCAATATTTTTAGAAATAACTTGCTTCGAAATAATCATAGCGGCGTCAATAATATCATTAGCTCTTGTTTCTTCTATTTTAGCCAACTTGAAATTAATTTCAATATTAGCTTCTGCAATTAATCTTTTTGCTTCTTTTTTACCTTCATTAATAAAATGTAATTTCAATATTTCTGATTCAGTTTTAGATTTTGAAATAATTTCTTGAGCAACCGTTTTAGATTCTTTTAATTTATCATTTGACTTTGATTGTAATTTTAATGACTCTGTTTTTGCCAATATTGAATCATCAATATTTTTTTGAATAAAATCATGTCTTTGTTTAACCATCTTTGAAACTGGTTTATACAAAAAATAAGTCAAAATAATAAGAGTAACAATGAAAGCTCCAATAGTTGCAATAAATATATAAAGTGAAGGAAATAACCCACTTACCATTTCTTCAATACTAGGACCTGGTTTTTCAGGAACTGCTTTTTCGGGTATACTTAACATTAATACAATCATAATTTCCCTCTATACTTTAGGTAAATCTAAAGTTCCGTTGTAAACAAATACTAATAAAATAGCTATAACAAATGAATAAATAGCAGCTGATTCAGTAATAGCCAATCCCATTATTAACATTTTTCTTATTTTGGCTTCTGCTTCAGGATTACGACCTACAGCTTCAGCGGCTTTACCGGTTGCATAACCTTGTCCTACTCCTGATCCTATAACACCTATCATTGAAAGCCCTGCTCCAATAGCGACCAATCCATATTCAACACTCATATTTTCTCCTTTAATTTAAACTAGACTTTCTTGTCTATGTTTTTTTCTTTTTTCTTTTATTTCTTTAGAAATTTTTTTTGCTTCCTGCATTTCTTCACCTTCTTCAACTTGTTGTGACCAATAAATAGAAGTTAATAGGGCAAATATATATGATTGAATTAGAGTACTAAAAATATCAAAATACATATGAAACCATGGAGCTATTACCATTCCTAATAAATTAACTTTACCAACTACCGGAATCACACCTCAAGCAATACTACAAATATAATAAATTAAAAACATCATTACACCACCACCAAGTATATTTCCATAAATACGAAAAGATAAAGAAATTAGTGGGGAGAATTGACCTATTAATTCAATTGGATTTAAAAATTTTTTGAAAAATTGTAACCTTTGATATAAAATACCAAACACATAAATTCCTAACCAAGATACTATAGCTAATGTTAATGGTACTGAATATGATGTTACTATTGGATCTAAACCAAGAAATCCCGATGTATTACCAATCACCATAAATGTCAATAAAGTAAATATATAAGGAGTAACACGATCGATTTTACCATCTGTAGTTGCAACAAATTCTGATTTAAAAATTCCAACATATTGTTCAGCTAATAAAACTATTCCTTTTGGTGCTTCATTCGGTTTTACTTTTCTGACCTTGCAATAAACAATAATCGATAAAACAGACACAACTAAAACAATATAAATTAGCGAAATTAATTGTGGTTGTGCCCACACATATAAACTTCCGAATAATTTACTCATAATAATGCTCCTTTTTGTTTTTTATTTTCTTGAGTACCACTTCTAAAAAATGATAAACAATTATGCTTATTGGATACATTAAGCAACCTACAAAAACAGTGAAAAAATTAAAAATCCCATCTATTGATAATATTTTATTATCTTGATTAAATGCTTTATTAATAAATATAACAGATATTAATACCAACACTAATAATGTTGAAGTTAACAAACTTTTAAATAATGAAGCAACAAAGGCACTTTTAAATGTTCTTTTTGTTTTAGATAATAATCCTAAAAAAATGTAATTAGCAAAAAAAATCGCTATTGACGTTACTGATCCTAACAAAAATCCAGTTAAATATGTAAAACTAACAATAATACAAATAGTAAATACTATTAATATCAAAATCGTTAGAGATAACCATACTTTAAATATGTTTTTTTCAAGATTATTGTAATTCATAAGTATTATAGGTAATAAATTACCTATAATTATCTTACTCTTTTTTATTGTTGTTTTATATTTTTAGGCAAATAATTTTGCTTTTACTTTTTTACTTTTTTCTTTTGATATCATAATTTTTATAACTTTCAAACCAAGTTCAATTGATGCCGACGGACCTCTACCTGTAATAAATTTTCCATCAACCATTGTAATAGCATTTGCACTTCTATTTTTACATGCTGAATTTTCTATTCCTAGAATTGGATAGGAAGTATATTTTTGATCTTTTATCAACTTAGTTTCACACAAAGCATTGGGTGCATCACATAAAGAAATTATGAATTTATCATTTACAATAAAATCTTTAATAACATCTAATGCCTTGGTGTTTGTTCTTAGTTCAATGGCGGATTTTCCGCCTGGTATAAAAATAGCATCATAATCATTTACATTATAAATTGATGTTGTTTTAATAGAACCAATTTTATTAGACCCAAAAACATTTGTCTTATTATTCGGATTAAAATATGTTATTTTTTTTAACTCTCCTGAACTATTTATCGTTCCAATTACTCCAGATAATTCTATATCTTGATAACCTTCTAAAATTAATGCTAATATCTTCATTTTATTACCTTTTATTACTAACGAAAATTATACTACATTAATGGAGAAAGCGTTTTTATTAAAAAAATCTTAAACAACTGAATAGGATTTCTTGTTTTTTTTATTTTAGGTAAAATAAGATCAGAATGATTTATATAATCATTAAATAATGCATCTATTTCTTGAACAACTTCACCTGATAAAAAATTTATAGATTCATAGTTTGAGTACATTGCTCTCATATCCAAATTAACAGTTCCTAAATAACCATATGAATTATCAAAAGTTGCTATTTTAGAATGTAGAAATATATTTTTGAGTTTATAAGCTTTTGCTCCAGCTAATATTAGTTCATCAAGATACAAATATGTTGCTTCAAGAATATATTTTTTATCAGCTAAACCTGGAACAAATATTTCTACTTTAACGCCTTCCAATAATAAAAATTTTAACTGGTCCATAATTTTTTTTGAAGGAATGAAATATGGAGTTGCAATTCTTATTATTTTTTTTGATAAATTAAAACAATTAACTATACTTTGCTCTAAAATATATTCGCTAGTTATTGGTGATTCATCTAGTAATAATGAACTAGAATTTATATTTTTATTTTGTTGTTGTTTTATATATAATGTAGGAGATAATTTTTCATTATTTATTGTAAATCAATCAAATAAAAATAATTGAGAAAAATCATTGCATATTTCTCCGGTTACCCTTGCATTAACATCTGCTCAATAACCATATTTTTTATCAAATGAAGCGTATTCATCGCTAATGTTCATACCGCCAGTATGAACAATTTCACCATCTATTATTATCATTTTCCTGTGCAATCTAAATGATTGTTTTAAATTCATAAAAGGAAAATTTATTTTGTTAAATATAAGAATTTTAATTCCTGACTCTTTCAAGTCTAAAATTTCACCATCACTAAAGGCTCATTTACCAAAATCATCAATTATTATTTTTACTTTAACACCCTCCTCAACTTTGCTTATTAAAATTGACTTAAATTCGTCATAAATTTCTGAAGGTTTTATAATATACATTTCAATATGTATATGATGTTTTGCGTTTTTAAGATCTTCGAATAATCTATAAAATGAGTTAAATGAGTGTTTTTCTAGCTCGAAGGTTGAAGATTTTCATTTTCTTTTGCTAGTAGCGGAAATTTTATTTTTAAATACATCATTTTCTTTTCTAGTAGTTAAATTTATTTCATTATTTGCAAACTTCATAAAATTCTCTTCATATTTTAATTTAGAAACTGAAATCATTGTTTTTCTACCTAAAAATAAAAATGTTATATGCCCAACAATTGGAATTAAAATCAAAAAAATTAATCATGATGTTTTTGTTTCAAAATTTGTTTCTGTTATATAAATATATATTGCAATAGAAACACTTGATAAATATAAAATAGGAATTGCAATCGTTAATCCAACTCAACCTATCTTACCAATAGAAACAAGAATAGAAACAATTATAAGGGTTAGTAACAATAAACATATCTCAACAATTAGTGGGTATTTTTTCTTCATTAATATCATTATATTTTAATTGATTGAAAAAAAGCAAAAAAAAATGGCGGGGAAGAGAGGATTTGAACCTCCGCGGGGATTACTCCCCCTACATCCTTAGCAGGGACGCCTCTTCGGCCACTTGAGTACTTCCCCATTTTTTAATAATTATACCAAACAATTAAATCAATATTCTAATTTATCTTAATGATAATAACATCAATAAAGTCACTGAAAAAAATATTAAAGTTGAAAGAGCATCTATTAATGTTGTTAAAACAGGAGCCGACATAACTGCTGGATCTTTTTTTAATTTAACACCTAATATTGGAACAAGAGCACCGGCTATTTTTGCAAGTATAATAACTACAAATAAAGCTATTGAAGATGCTGCGGAAATTAAGAAAAAAAAATTTTTGTGTTCCCCTAATATTTCGCCTGTTATTAAATAATAAATCATTAATCTCATAAAATTTGCAATCATTAAAATTAAGCCCAATATTAAACCCACTTTAAATTCTTTAAATATAACTTTTGATAATTTAGTATTTTTTAGTTCATTTAAAGCTATTGACCTTATTATTGTAGAACTTGCTTGAGACCCCGCATTCCCAGAGGATGAAGAAATAACAGGAATTATTGACAAAATTCCAGCCAATAATATAGTGGTAGTAACTGCTTGGGAAATCACTTTTTTTGCTAAAAAATTACTTGTGATATCTGAAAAAGAATCAATAATTATTTGTGACAATGTAGCACTTAACATTAAAATTAAAAGTCAAAAAATCCTACTTTTTACAAGCGATAATATCTTAGATTTAGGATATGGAACAACCTCTTTAGAACTAATACCTGAACCTTTATAAATGTCTTCTGTTACTTCATCATTAATTATATCAATTACATCATCATGAGTTAGCATACCAAGAACGACATTATTTTTATCTACCACAGGAATAATAGGTGATATTTCTGAAATAAATATTTGTGCTGCCTCTTCTTTATCTTGAAAAGAAAATACACTTTCAATTTGCTTTATATGTTCAGTGATCAGTTTTTCTTTTGGAGAAAAAACTATATCTTCTAAAGTTGTGCTTCCTAATAATTTGTTTTCGTTATCTACAACAAAGAAAATTCATGATATTTCTGATTCTTCTCGTTTTTCTTTTATTTTTTGTAAAGCTACTTTGTTTGTGTAATTTTTTTTGAGTAAAATTATGTCAACTGACATAAATGAACCAACTTGATTTTCGCTAAATTTTAATATTTCATTAACTTTTAATCTTTTTTCTTTGTCCACATTTAGAAGAATAGACTTTGAAAGATCAGCCGGTAAATCTTCAATAAGATCAGCGATTTCGTGAGCATATAATTCATTAATAATTAAAAAAGTTTCTTTTTTTGTTAAATTAGTAATAATGTTTTTTTGCATTTCTTCATCTAAATAAGAAAAAAGTTCTGAAGCTTTTTCGGTTTTCAAAAATCTGAAAAATAAAACACCATCTATTTCTGATAGTTCATTTAATAATTCTACTATTTCTGACATTGTTGATTTATCAGATAATTTTCGAATTGCATCAATATCTTTTAATTTAATTAATTCTTTTACTTTTAAACAACTTAACACTTTAAACACCTAATTTTTCTAAAAAAATTCATATAATTAATCACGAAGAAAAAATATCAACTTTTCTTGAAATTCACTAATATTAACTTTTGTTAACATAGAATTTTTAGCAATTGTGATTCCGCCCGTTTCCTCAGAGACAACAATGGTTGTTGCATCACATATTTCGCTAATACCCATAGCCGCTCTATGCCTTGCTCCATATTTATTATCAATTGATTTTTCAGTAATTTTATAATAAGTTGCTGCATATAAAATTTTGTTTTCTCTAATAATTATTGCTCCATCATGTAGTGGTGAATATTTATTAAATAAAGAAATAATTAATGATGACGATATATTTGCATCCAATATAATACCGTCAGTTCTTAAATTATCGATAATGTCATTATTTTCAATGGTTATTATTGCTCCAGTTTTTGTTTTTGACAAATATTCAACAGCTTCTCTAACTTGATTTATAAGTCTTATTTTGCTACTTGTTCCAATTTTATTTTTTTTATTATCATAAATTTTTTTCTTAAAAAACTCAATTAAAATAGGTGGAACAATAGCTAAAAAAATTAATAAAGATATGACAAAAGATATTATTGTTATAACTTCTATATTCATAATTAGCTCCTTCTTTTTATCATTTTTTAACTAGTTTTTATGAGGTAATATCGGCACTTGCAATGCTATTAAAACAATAAGAGTTGTGATTCCCATTACTAATAATGACATCAAAATTGTTAGTGTCCAAAATTTTGCATTACTTCTTTTTTTTAGAACATTAGATTCTTCGCCTTTATTTTCTTCACCAATATCAGGATTAGACATATTTTGAAAATTTTGAATTTGTGTTTTTTCATAATCAGTGTGCTCTTTGATCCTTCCATAATCAACACTTTTAACATTTATTTCTTTTGTTCTTTCTTGAATTATATTTCCAATTGTAGAATTTTTTTTATTTGAATCATAATTAAATTCTAATTTTTTAGAATTTATAACAATCGGTTTTTCTAATTCCTCTTTTATGTAAATTGTGTCATTATTTGTTTGGTCATTCAATTCACTATTATATTCTTCATTCCAAGAATCCTCTACAGTTGATTTTCTATTTAATATTTCATCTATCATAGAAATATTAAGGGTTGAGTATTTTTCAAAATTAGAAGTGGTTGATTCTTCTGCCTCGTCTAATTGATTTAATTCTAGAATTAAATCATTATTATTGATATTATTTTCATTATTTGCTATATTAATTCTTGATTCTTCTTCAGTATAAACTTTGGCAATTGACTCCATATGATTTTTATTTTTAATTTCATCGATTTCTTCTTGCGTTAAAATTTCTCCAGTGTTTGAATCAATAGTTATAATTTTCTCAACATACTTAACAGCATCAACATTATTAGTTCCTTCATTTTGTGCATCTAATTTTTCATTAGGTAATATATTGTTATCAACTAAAATATTGTTTTCTTTAGCAGTTTCATGTGAAGTAATGTTTTTTATTGATGTTTTAAATCCTTTTCTTATCATTTCTTCTTTGGTGTAAACAATTTTTGTGAATAAATCTCCATTAGCTTGCTGAACTCTCATTTCAGCAAAAGTTCTTAAGAGTACGAAATATTCGATTGCTTTTGTTTGTGTTTTAAATATACGATTAAATTTTTTGCCATTTTCGTTTACCACTCAAATTTTTTTGTTATCACTATTAATTCGTTTTGTACATGTATATTGTCTTGTTAGTTCCATATTTTCTCCTCGTGTTATTTTGATATAATTTTAAAAAATTAAATAAAAATAATTACTTATTTTCTTCAACATATTCCTCACGATTTTCATAGAATTCATCACCTTCAACAAAATAACTTAAATTAAGATCTTCTTGGTAAACAACGATACCATGCTCATTGCTAATAATTGTTTTGTTAATTTTAACCTTTGATTGAACTGGAACTTTTATTTTTAAAGGTGTAATTAATGGACGCTGTTCTGGAAACATTTTATCTACAAATGAAAAGTCAAGTGGGTCTTTTTTTTCTTCAATTTTTTCTACAGAAAAAGAACTAATATAAGCGTTTTCATCAAAAAATTTATCACTATATTCAGCAACACCACCATCAAAATTTTGAAGCGATTCTTTAAGGCCTCTTGACTTAATTTCTAATTTTGTATAAGAAATAGTAGTATATAAGTTTTTAGATAAATCTTGTATTAACATTTCTGCATATATAGTTTTTAAAGTTTCAAAATATTTTATCGCAGCAGAACGAATTGAAAAAATACGATAAAATTTTCGCCCATCTTCAAGAACAACTCAAATTTTTTTATTATCCTTATTACGTCTTCTGGTACAAGTATATTTTCTTGTTATATGTATTTTTACTGTTTTCTTTTTAGATTTCATAATTATTACCTTTTTATTAATGAAATTATAAAGTATTTTGTATGTTTATATAAAAAAAGGCAAAAAAAATGGCAAGGGTGACAGGACTCGAACCCACAACATGCGGGGTTGAAGCCCGCTGTTCTACCAATTGAACTACACCCTTACATTAATAACTTGAAAAAAAATAGTCTAATATTAATTTTCATCAACAATTATTAATAAATCACTAATTGTTTTGATGCTCGTCAATTTCTCATCAGGAATTTTTACGTTAAATTCTTTTTCAATCTCCATAACTAACTCAATTAAATCTAAAGAATCTAATCCAAGAAGTGATATTTCAGTTGATTTATCAAATTTTTTATCAGTTCTTTTTTTAATTATATCAAAAACTATTTCTTGTTTATTCATACTAAAAATTATAGACCATTTATTAAAATATTATAAGTTTTTTTAATTTCTTTTTTTTTATATGATCACTTAAAGTAAATATTTTTTTGAACTTTAGATTTTTCAATTATGTAATAAGTTACATCTCCATTAACACTTCCTAATCTAGAGATAATACTTTTAATAATTGCTCCCATCATTTTGCTACCAACAAATGGCAACCCTTCTTCGAATTCAATCTGATCATAAAAATCTCTTGTTTTTATATCTGGAAATATAAGTTCATTATCAGGTTTGATAATACTTGGGGTGATTATTTTGTTTTTATTTGTTTTTATTGTATTGTTACTATAAACCATATAGCTAATTATTGCAAAACTTGTTATAAATATAGGAATACCAATCATCGCTATCCTTTTTGCTTGTCATCTAAAACTAAATCTTCTTTTGATTTTATCATTTTTTTTCATTAGAACTCAATTCATTAATTTCTTGAAGTGTTAAATTTCCTAAAATAATATCCGGAAAATTTTCATTTTTAATAAGAATTTTTTTATCATAAAGATCATCAAATAATTCGTTTGAGAGTGAAATTTTTAATTTTATTTTCCCAGAATATTTGTCAAAATAAGGATTACTTATTTTACTTGAATAACCAATCAATATATTTTTTTCATATCCAATATCTAATGTTATTATTGGGATTATTGTTCCTTTGAAAGTATATGGAATTATATAACCTTTCTTAGAATTTTCACCAATACCAACATTTGTCTTTTTATCTTTAAAAGAATAGTATGTATTCTGATCAAAAATTATTTTTCCTGAGATATTATTTAAAGTTTCTTCTTGACTTGAAGATTCTACAAATTTTGTGATTTGTTTTTTTGAAGATATTTGTAAACCTTCTACTGACTTTGCAATTATTTTAGGGTATACCACTTTAGGTTTGTTTTCAATGATAAGCAATTCAACATTATGTTTTCCTACCTCTAATTTCTTAGGAAGTATTTTTATTGATTGTTTCTCGGTTTTAACAATTACACTGAAAAGTTGTTGTATAAATCTAATTGAAGAATATCATTCAACAATTAATCCATTTTTATCAATATATCATGTTTGATTATTAGTTGAATTTTTTATTAATTTTATACATAATTCTGAAATTCTAACCTTTTTTTTGTTTCTAGAAGATTTTAATGAAAAATTTCTTACAATGTTTACTGCAACAGATATTGTTGAGACATCACTATAAACCGTGTTATTCAACTCATATGGTCAAATAATTATTTCACTATTAGGTTTTGAATAAATGATTTGAGTATCAAAATTAATTTTATTGTTTAAAGATATAATTATTTCTTTTTCATAAAAATTAATATTCTTTATAATGATTGAAAATCTTTCAAATTTTTGTTTTTTAATTTCAACTTCTAATCCATTTTCTAATAAACAAAAATCGTATGTTAAATATTGCTTGTGTTCTATCGTTTCAAATATTGACATTTTATTCTCAACTACTTCATTTTTTTGTGAGTAAACTATGGGTTGTAAATTAAGCATATAAATAAAAAATAAAAACATTGATAGCTTTATTTTTTAACTTATAAAAAGTTGTTTTTGATCAATAGTCTTCACTTCACTCCATATTTCTTTTATTTAAAAATTCATTTTTAATAATCAACTGTTGATTTTTATCAAGTAATTCAAGTATTGCTTCAAATATTGATTTTGATTTTAATATTTCTGTTTTTATTTGTTGATTTTTGTTTTCAGTCATTAGTCTTTTCGCATTTTTTTGATTAATTTCCAAGAGCTGAAGTTTTTTGTACAAATTACACATCTCTTTAACTATTATTTTTTTGTTTGATAATGGAATTAATTCTATTTCTTCTATTTTCATTTTTTCACCACCCATATTTAAATAGTAAAAATAACGTTTAATTTCTTAAAAAATTAAAACAAAAAAAATTCATTCTTTAGAATGAATTTTTTTTGACAACTTAAATAAAAATGTGGAAAATAATTTTTATTGTTGATTAATAATAAAAATTATTTAAAAAAACTATTCATTTATGAATAGTAGTAAATTTTGTCATTGTGTAATGGCCATATAATGATATGGTGGCCCCGGTAGGAATCGAACCAACGACACACAGAGCTTCAATCTGTTGCTCTACCGACTGAGCTACAGGGCCCAAATAATGGCGGTCCAGACGGGGATCGAACCCGCGATCTCCTCCGTGACAGGGAGGCGTATTAACCACTTTACCACTGGACCAATGGTTGCGGAGACAGGATTCGAACCTGTGACCTTTGGATTATGAGCCCAACGAGCTACCAACTGCTCCACTCCGCGATATTTATAATAGAAATCTTGTTCTATTATTATTTTTTTAATTAATGGTAAAAGATATAGGTGGTTATAATATATCTTTTAAATGGCGGGCAATGAGGGATTCGAACCCCCGCGGGCGGTAAAGCCCCTGCTAGTTTTCAAGACTAGTCCCTTCAACCAGGCTTGGGTAATTGCCCTTATGGTGGACCCAGCTGGGCTCGAACCAGCGACCTACCGGTTATGAGCCGGGTGCTCTAACCAACTGAGCTATAGGTCCATTCTTCTATATATGAATTGGAATTCCAAATTTGGTGGCGCCAAAGGGAGTCGAACCCTTGACCTTCCGGGTATGAACCGGATGCTCTAACCAACTGAGCTACAGCGCCATAATGGTGGAGAGGAAGGGAGTCGAACCCTCTACCTCCTGCGTGCAAGGCAGGCGCTCTAGCCAGGTGAGCTACCCCCCCATAAAATGGTGAAGAAGACAGGATTCGAACCTGCGACCACTACGTCCCAAACGTAGTGCTCTACCAAGCTGAGCTACTTCTCCAAAAATATAGTTGCATTAATACAATGCTTTTTAATTATATATAAAAAACTTCTAAATTTATATTAATTTAAAAATAAAAATATATTATCGTTTGTCATTACTACAAATCATAAATGTGAATTAATAATTTTTTAACAAAATATTAATTATAATAAATAGTTAAATAAAAAAACAGTTTAACTCTTTTTAAAATATCATATTATATTTTAAAAAAATATGATCTACATTATTTTATTTTCTTTGTTTTGTAATTAATTATATTTATTGTTTAAAAAAGGGTATTTACAAAAATAACTTTTTCGCACCTTTGAAATTGATTACTTTTTAACTTAATTTATATTCAAATTTATCTATTAAAATTTATTATTTAATATAATCTATAGGAGATTTAGATAAAATTTCTATTGCAAAATCTATGATTACTTGTTGAGTAGATTTCAGTGTAATGTTTAAATCTATTGATGATACAACCTATTTAAATATTTCAAATATAAACTTCTAATGTTTGCTTCTTTTGTACCATTAAAGGCTTTTTTTAGAAATGATAATTTTGAATGCATTATTATTAAGCATTTTGAAATTAATTTTCCATATTTTGATTTTTAATATATGATATGTCTTTAAATATTTTTATATCATTTGTGATAGTAAACTATATTTAGAAAGAACTATGATTTTTGTTTCATATATCACTTTATCTGTATGAAATTCTATCACTATTTTATCAATTACTGATTGATGGATTCATTTTGATGTCATAATTTTAAAATCTATTTTTTATTCTAATGAATATGAAATGATTACTTTCTAGCGGAAAATCTATATGACAGATATAATTTTAATATTATTTTGTTGTTTATGTTTGAATTATTAACTTAATTCATTTAAGAAATATAACACTTTTGGTTTGTAAATATTTTCTATTAGTGAACTATACAACTAAATACAACAACTGTTGATAGCCATTAAAATCAAATCCTGTATTTGATTTTAAAAAGTAAAGTCTACTATTGACCTTTATAACTTTTATATTTGCTTCTTTTGTACCTCTAAAGACTATTTTTTTAGAGTTGTAAGTTTTGTAGTAGGAATACTCCATTTGTATTACTTTCGATGATGTAATTTTTAATTCTGTTGCTGGTAATCCACATGAAACAATTGCTAACATTAGTAATGCCGCAATTGAAACTGTTCATAATCCTAATAATAACCAACACAATGTTTTTTAATTTATTTAATTAAAGTTAATACGGATCTTTAATCTTTAAAAATTATAAATAAAAAACACTTTTATAAAGTGCGTGTTTTTTATTTTTGTTTTTGTTAAAGTTTATTTATTACTTAACTATAACTGCTATTGTTGAAAGTGTTTTTGTTCCATTTGCAAAAATAAATCCATCTTTTGCTGTTAAAACAATTGAACTAACTATTGCTGGATTTGCATTAACATCTTTTGCTGTTGCTACTACTGTAAAGTTTTTCAAATCATCAACTGAAGTTAAACCTGTAAAGACTGTGTTTAAAGCTGCTAATTTATCTGCATCTGTTGTTGCTTTATTATAGTCTGCTACTGCTTTATCAATTGCTCCTTGTACTTCTTGTTCAGATTTAACTTTAACATTTAATTCTGCTAGTGATACTATTGCTGAAAGTGTTAATCCACCTTCAAAAGTAAATCCTTCATTTGCTGTTAAAACAATTGAACCATCTTTTGCTACTACTGTAAAGTTTTTCAAATCATCAACTGAAGTTAAACCTGTAAAGACTGTTTGTAAAGCTGCTAATTTTTCTGCTTCTGTTGCTGCATCTTTATTATAAGCTATTACTGCATCATCAATTGTTTTTTGTGTAATTGCTGTTGTTGTAGCTGTAACTTTTAATGATACTATTGCTGAAAGTGTTTTTTCTCCATCTGCAAAAGTAAATCCATTATTTGCTGTTAAAACAATTGAACTAACTGTTTTTTTCACATCATCTTTTGCTGTTGCTACTACTGTAAAGTTTTTCATATTTTCAACTGTTACACCTGTAAAGACTGTGTTTAAAGCTGCTAATTTTTCTGCTTCTGTTGCTGCATCTTTATTATAAGCTGTTACTGCTTTATCAATTATGACTTGTGTAATTCCTTTTGTTGTAGCTGTAACTTTTAATTCTACTGCCGCTGTTGTTGTTGATCCACATGAAACAACTGCTAACACTGGTAATGCCGCAATTGAAACTGCTCCTAATCCTAATAATAATTTTTTCATAATAATTTAATATTCCTTTTTTTTCCTATTTTTTTGAATTATTAACTTAATTCATTTAAAAATTATAACACTTTTAAACTTGTTAGTTAATTTTTTTTTTTTTTTTTAAAATTGCGTTTTAATTTTAAATAAATTTATATTTTAATTTAAAATAATATTAGAATATTCAATATATATTATAACAAATAATATAAATTATATACAATATTACATTTTTTTCTTTTGATAAGATAAAGAAGAAAATATTATAATCTAAATTACAAAGTTCATGAAATAACTAAAAACTTTAATGAAATCTTTTCTGCAAAAACAATTGTTTATTTATTAAAAAAATATTCAATCTTTGTTTCAACCAAACATTTATATTTTAAAATTGGACACCAACGCCTAAAATTAGTTACATTAAGAATCTCTCCCAATACTTAAAATTAGGTAAATATCATAAAAAGGGGGGCAAGGAACTAAGCGATGAGTTAATCAAGACTAGATAAAAAACCTCAAAAAAACTAATAAAAGATTATTTTCAGGTCATTTTAAATTGATATAGTCGAATGTTTAATTCAATATTATAACTTTGATAGATTGCAAATCTAAAAGATTACTTGCAACTTTATATGAGGAAAAAGGATTCACAATCATTTTTAGAAGCAACAAAATTAATATTATCAAACAAAGAACTTTCTTTAAACTTTAAAATCAATCACTTCAGGTAATGGAACTGAAAATGCCAAGTTTAATCAGGTTAGTAATAATTGATATTGTATAAATGCATATTCATCTTGGCAAAAAGGATCAATCTAACAAAAACACAAGCAATTTAGAAAATTCTTTCCTAAAGGATTTTCATAATAACCTACTATGCCAAGATAAAATTGATTTAATAGTTTTAAAATAAAAGGCGCGTTAATCTAAATAAAACATTTTATTACTTAATTAATTCAAAAATGAAAAAAATTCCTTCCTATTATATTATATATTTAATATAACACTATAGGACGACCTACCGATTTAAATATTTTTCTTTGATATTTTTTCTAAAAATGATTGTAATGCTTTAAAATCGATTTGTTGATGTACATCTTTATTTCTTGCAATATAGATAACACTACTATTTTCATCTAAAACAATGACTCCTCTATTTAATAAAAATACTTCATCCATTAAAAAACCTGTTTTTAAACCAAACTCTCTATCTTTATAATCACTAAAAGCTCTTATATTTTTAATACCATGTGAACCACACCACTCATTAAGAGCGGTTGGTAAATCTAAAGACATAGCTATAAAGTCAAAATTAGGAAACAATAATGCCATTTTATTCATACTAGAAGTTTGCAAGTCACAAACTTTAGTGTTTATTGAAGGAAAAATGGAAAAAATTGTAACTTTACCTAATTTTTCAAAACTAACTTCATTTAAATCAATATCTACCGATTTAAAACTAAGTTTATTTCCAATATTAATCATTTTTCCTAATAATTTTCTATCTAATCCTTTAAATAAAGTTGACATAAGTATAATTTCCTTTTGTAATATAATTAAAATATTATTTTTCTTTTTCTTTTTCTTTATCTTTGTTAGGAACTAATTCTCTAACAACAGAAACTCTGCCTGTTTTTTGATTTAACACTGCAGTTTTATGTACTTGTAAAATAACTGGAATTGTTTTTTTAATATTTAAATCTTCAACAATTTTTTCAGATATTTCTTTTTCTAAAGAGGTAGGTTTATAAGGAGGTCTAATTGTTTGTGTACCTTCTTGTATATAAATTGGTTTAATTGGACCCATAGTATTTGAAGCAACTTTAAATGATTGTGTGACATCAGAAGGTTTTATAGATGGATTTATTGTTGGTTTAGGAGTTGGTTTAATTGGTTCTACTTTAGATGATTTAAATAATC